>CAZITS010000696.1:0-3704 GCA_964542185.1 uncultured Pirellulaceae bacterium | reverse complement strand
TTTACGTTGACGGCAGCACAGAATCCCTGGCGCTGGCAGGTTGGCCCTTTGGCGTCCTGTCATCAGGATCGATTCGCAACACAGCGCCGCTCTGCATCGGCGCGTTCGGGGAAAACGGTTTCCGTGGTGAAATCGGATTTGTCGAGATCTGGTCAGGCACGCGTCTTGACAATGGGCTGACACCGGCGGAGTATTCGCGTTTCCGCTACCGAAACGGTAAGCCACAACGGGGATCGTGAGGCACCGCAGCCAGGTCGCCGGGCGAACGTGCAGTTCAGCTCTCTGGAAACAACACCTAATCCTGACCTGGCTTCACCCATTGCGAAATAAGATCGAGCGTGCGCCGATCAAACGTCTGTTCAATCTGCCGATACTCAGCCGGCAACCCAGTCTTGCATTGTTGAAAGAGATGGTTCAACCCCGGCAACCGATGAATCTCGTACTGCTCATTACCACCCTTGTCCAGCGCCGCCCGAATGGCGGGTAAATTCAAGTCCGGGTCGACTTGCAAATCCTTGCTACCATTGAGCACCAGCACTGGGCACCGCACGCGCGCGAGCGCTGTGCCAGGATCGTACGTCAGGAAAAATCGAAACCAGGGTTCCAGCAGACTGGCCATCTCCGCGCGCGACGCCGCCACAATCGTGTGCTGTTGATCGTCAGGTTCGAGTGTTGCCACAAACTCATCAAACGCACGACGCACCTCACTCGGTGTCCCTCCACTTTTGATGGCCGCGAACACAACCTGTTGCACCCGTCGATTCAAAGTGACATCCGCGGCCTGTGCCCCCGCCGCCCGCGCAATCCGCTCTGCCTGGTTCAGCAATATCTGATCCCCCGGCACCCCAGTCCCGGCCAGCAGGACAATCCAGGCCACATCATCGCGTCGGGCCGCCACCATGGGAGCGATATAACCGCCTTCACTGTGTCCGATCAAACCCACCTGCCCTGGATCAATTTCCGGCCGACTCCGCAAATAGGCCATCGCTCCTTCGACATCTGCTGCGAAATCCCGGGAATTGGCCTGGCCAAAACTTCCCGTCGAGGCACCGACACCGCGGTCGTCATAGCGCAGTACCGCGATCCCCTGCCGCGTCAGATGGTCCGCCAGAACGAGAAACGGCTTGTGCTCCATAATCGTCTCATCCCGATCCTGGGGTCCCGACCCGGAAATCAAGACGGCGGCAGGGAAAGCCCCCCCCATCCGAGGCATGGTGAGCGTTCCCGCCAATCGCACTCCCTCACCAGCACCCGAGAATTCGACATCCTCTACCCGGTAGGAAAACGGCCCGCGCGGCGTCTGCGGGCGTGCCGGGGGGAGAATTGATTTCGTTTCCGCCACCGCAACACGTCGAAGGACCAGATCAAAACGCCCACCGTTCTGGAGCCAATGGCCCACGATCCTGTTCCCCTCCGCGTTGTAACGGCCCTCGAAACGGGCCTTGGTCAAACCAATCTCAAACGCCACCTCAGCGCCGTTAAACGTGGGGTCTACGTGGAGTCCGCCCAAACCTTCACTCAAACTGTCCAATTCCACCGACCGTTTCTTTTCTGCATCCACGAAAACGCGAAACTGGAACTCAAATTCTCTCCCACCCGCCTTCATCGTTCCGTGCCATGTCTCCACCTGCACGCGTGGAGCTGGTGGTGGGGTGGCTTCCAGTTTCAGTGGGAACGATTGTCCGGCCTGAGTAAACGTCCCAGCGATTTGCTGATTTCCCTCCTGGTATTTTCCATCCAGTACGATTCCCAACCGTTTCGATCGGCAGACAAGCCGACCGCCCTTGATCTGACAGCTGTCCATTTGGACACGTGCATTTCCCTGGTCGACGCTGATCAGGTCACAGCGCAATCGGCCTTCTGCCGCCCGGGAAATATCAAAACGCAGTCGCAACTTCACGCCACCGGCTTCCAGGACGCCTCGCCAGGACTGTGGCACCGCGACATCTTCGGCAGCATCGAGATCGTCGGCCAGCCATCCACTGAGCAGCCACACGAGCCACACCACACTACGGCCAATGGTGCGTTGCCCCATTGCTCCACTCCCTGTTACGGCCGAATTCAGGCCAGAATTTTCTTGACGACATGGGCTTCGACCACGCCCGTCAATTTCTGATCAAGGCCCTGAAACGGAAACGTCAAACGTTGGTGATCAATGCCCAACTGATGAAGAATCGTTGCGTTCAAATCGCGCACATGGACCGCGTCATCTTCAAAGCGAGTTGTCTTTTTTCCGTCGCGATCAACGATATTGTAACTGTACTCGTCAGTCTGACCGTGGCTGACGCCACCGCGAATCCCACCCCCTGCCAACCAGGACGTAAAACAGCGAGGGTGATGGTCACGGCCATAATCTTCGCGGGTCTGTTTCCCCTGGCAGTAGACAGTGCGACCAAATTCTCCGCTACAGACGACCAGCGTATCTGACAGCAAACCGCGTTGTTTGAGGTCCTTCAACAAGGCTGCCGCAGGCCGATCAATGTCAGCAGCCTGCGCCCGCATTTTGCGCGGCAAATTGGAATGATGATCCCACCCTCGATGATACAACTGAATAAAACGGACATTGCGCTCTACCATGCGTCGCGCCAGCAGACAGTTGCGGGCAAACGATCCGCTCTTGTGGACTTCCGCGCCATACAGGTCGAGGACGTGTCCCGGTTCTCCGCTGATGTCGGTCAACTCCGGTACGGACGCCTGCATCCGAAACGCCATTTCCTGCTGTGCAATCGTGGTCTGAATTTCCGGATCACCGATTTCCTCGGCATGCCTTGCATTGAGGCGTCCCACCAGGTCCAGCATGGCTTTCCGGCCACGCCGACTTACGCCTCCTGGATTCGAGAGGAACAGCACTGGGTCACCCGCAGCCTGAAACAGCACTCCCTGATGCCGCGACGGCAGGAAACCCGTACCCCACAGCCGACTATACAGTGCTTGAACATTCACTTTATCGCCGGACCAGAACGCCGAGTTGAGTACGATGAAGTCAGGCAGATCACGATTCATCGCACCCAGCCCATAACTCAACCAGGCACCCAGGCTCGGTTTCCCGGGAATCTCCGAGCCCGTGCAGATCAACGTCTTCCCCGGGTCGTGGTTAATCGCGTCGGTATGCATCGACTTGATAAAGCACAAGTCATCGGCAACGGTTGACAACTGAGGCAACAGTTCGCTCATCCACAACCCGCTCTCGCCCTGTTGTGCGAACTGGAATGTCGTCGGCTGCACCAGGTGGGTCTTGCCGGTTGTCATCGCTGTCAAACGTTGCCCGTCTCGTACATCATCCGGTAACGGCTGTTTAAACTTCTCCACCAGACCCGGCTTGTAGTCGTACAGATCCAACTGGCTCGGCGCACCTGCCATGAAAAGAAAAATCACGCGTTTCGCTTTGGGCGCAAAGTGCGGCAGAGCGCTCTCATCGGCCTGCGCCTCTCGTCCACACAATCGGTTCATGGCAATCGCACCGAGGCCGACACCCGTCTGTCTGAGAAAATGCCGCCGTTCTGCCAGAGTCGAAAGCTGTTGAGCCAGGTCCATCTCTATTGCCTCGTTTTCGTGATATCCAGGTTCAGCAGCGAATGCATCAACATGGTGTAGGCCGCCAACTCTACCTGTGCCGGGTCCGCAGGCCTCTGTACTCGTTCTTCTTCTTCCGCAGACAGTACGCGTCCCTTTTCCAACACAGCGACCGCCACGGGATCATCCTG
>CAZITS010000695.1:0-3710 GCA_964542185.1 uncultured Pirellulaceae bacterium | reverse complement strand
TATTCACAGACGATCCTGGTAGCCAGATATAGGGTTCATCACGCGAAACATTGATCGCATAGTAACCCCGCTTTACTTCCGGTGGGGTAAACGACAGCACCAAGCGCTGGTCGCTCTCCAGTGTCAGTTGCTGCACCTTGTCGACGTGTACAGTAAAAGGCACCTCCACCGCTTCCGGTTCCGATAACTCATCCCCTTCGGTCGGTGCCGGTATCCTCTCGACTACCGGGGCCTGCTGTCCGGCGCGGGGTAACTCGATCAACGATGTAAGCATATTCCCGGGTTCACGCACCAACAGAATCCCCATGATGCCGACAGTCGCCAGGCAAAGTGCGATTACCGAAATCGGAAACAGTACGCCTTCCCTTAAAGCAGGGAGCAATTCATCCATAGCACGACGTGAAACAAGATAAACACTGCTCAGCGCTGTGAACCAGCAAAGACCGGCAATGACCCCCACTTGGGTCAACAGATCCTGGCCACTACCAGAGAGCAATTCCGAGCCCCAAAGCGACCCTATCGCACCTGCAAAAAACAGCACCGCGAGAATCGCCATCGCCATACGACGACGCTGTGGACACTCGGCCAGTCGACCCACTGACGGCACCCTGGACAAAACAAAACAAACACCGCCGAGGACCGCCAGCAACAAAATCCCCAGTAAGACTCCTGCACCGGTCAACCAGACCGGCATAAACCAGTTGATAAACCGGGGCGGAAGGCTCTCGGCAAACGAGAGAGAGTCGAACATTTCCGTCGTCCTTTAGTCAAGCATTCAGTCGCACGCGTGAGATCAAACAGCCAGCATTAGCACACTCAAAATGAACACCTCACCGTCCGACATTGGCGGTTATCTCTCCGGAGTAAAACCGCCCTGGGACAGCGTCTTTCTAGAATCGAATCTCAAATGAAGAAAATTCCCCGGTCGCCAGACCACGATCGACCTGGATGTCCTGAATGTGGCCTGACATCGCATGTTCAATCTTTGCGCGAAAAGAGTCCAAATCCGCTACAGAGCCTTCCACCACAACTTCGACGCGGCCATCTACGAGATTTCGGACAAATCCAACAACCGGTAAATCGTGTGTCAAGCGCTGCGTGTTGTAGCGAAACCCTACACCCTGTACGTGACCAGTAAAGTGAATGTTCCAGCGTTCATGCAGGGAAGAAGTACCCACGCCCCAAATCCGTATGTCAAACAAGCTCTTGCGGTCACGGTTATCAGCGAAAACCGCAGAAAAACCAACGCGGTTGAGTATAGTCGGGGCGCCCAGCACCAACTAGTTGGCCAGCCTCGCAATAGGAACAGATTCACCGACTTCTCTGCTCTCGAGGTAACAACCACGCGGAAAGGTACAATCACGACGATTACGCAAGAGAAGGGGGCAGGTGTCGCGGCGCACCAGGATGGCCAAACCATCTGCCGCAAAACGCCTCCGCGGTGCTGTACACCGAGCGGAGCATGACAGACCGGGATACGCACAGCGGAAGCAGGAAACAAGCTGTCTCGATCAGCCGCAGCGGCGTCCTGCCTCCATCACAACCATCAGGAAAGCGGCAAAAACTATTGGCTAGCGGGACAGTTTGTGGATTCCTTTCGGCTGGCGGCCGATCACAATGGTAGCAGCCTCGCAACCAGGTTGTTGCCGCGCAGCGGGGCCCGTATAATTGCCCGGGTTGTGTGTATTCTGCGGGAGTCTGGAGTTTGTCGGACAAGTCCAAGATCCTGTTTCTTTGCGACCGTGGCGACGCCTTTTCCGATCTGCCACAGGGGCTCGACCTGACCCACGAAGTGGTCGTCGAGCGCGATCCATTGAGAGCCATCGCCCGCCTGAATCGTGACCGATTCGCGGGCGTTTTTGTTGCGCCACAGTTCCGCAGCGAATTAGCCAGACTTGCCCAGACGCTTCACAAGGAGCGGATTCTGGAGGAAATGCCCGATGGAGTTGTGTTGCTCGACGAAGAGAACACGCTGATTTGGGCCAATCAACAGTTTCAGCAGTGGCTCGATGGCACGGACCTGCTGGGCACTGACTTTTACTCCGCGCTAGGCCGCCCGGAGATCCTGGGCCCGGACTACTGCCCGTTTCACACAGCGTTAACCAGCGGAAACCCAAGCAGTTCAACGTTGCGTACCTCAGACAACCGCTATTTCCAGGTCCACGCTGTTGTTGCTCAAGAAAATGAGCAACGGACCCGCCATCTGATCGTCACGGTACGTGACAGTACGGACGAATGGCTCCATCGACAAAAATTAGAAGCGATCCACCGTGCGGGAATCGAGATTGCCGACCTCACACCAGAAGAGGTCTTTGGCATGTCGGTGGAAGACCGTATCGAACTGGTCAAGTCAAATATCCTGCACTACACACAAGATGTACTTCACTTCGACGTGGTAGAGATTCGCCTGCTCGACCAGAAATCAGGGCAACTCAGTCCGCTCCTCGCATTCGGGCTCAACGCGGAAGCCACCGAACGCGCGCTGTATGCACAACCCCAGGGCAACGGAGTCACTGGATTTGTTGCGGCAACCGGGAAAAGCTACCTCTGTGAAGATGCCACCGCAGACCCGCTCTACCTGGAAGGGTTCAAAGGGGCGAAAAGCTCTTTGACAGTACCGTTGTCCTGGCACGATCAGGTTATCGGAACATTTAACGTCGAGAGCCCAGAGTCCGGTGCGTTCACTGAAAGCGATTTACAATTCCTGGAGATCTTTGCGAGAGACGTGGCTGTTTCGCTAAACACACTTGAGTTGCTCGCCGCGCAAAAAGCCAACACGGCACAAGAAAGTGTCGAAGCCATACATCGCGCCGTGGCGATGCCTGTTGATGAGATTCTGAACGACTCTGTCAACATTATGGAACAGTACATCGGACATGAACCGGATGTCGTCGAAAGGTTGAAACGAGTACTGCAAAACGCCCGCGACATCAAACAGATGATCCAGAAGGTCGGGCAGAAAATGACTCCGTCGCATGCGGTTCCTGCGTCGGCCCAGCTTGAACAACACACCGTTCTAAGAAACCGACGAGTCCTGGTTGTTGATGCGGACGAAGCTGTTCGAAATGATGCGCACGCCCTCCTTGAACGCTATGGCTGCATCGTAGAAACAGCCCACGAAGGTGGCGAAGCAATCTACATGGTCCGCAATAGCGGTGCTGGCTATGACGCGATTATTGTGGACGTTTCACTCCCCGACATGGGGGGATTTGAACTGCTCGTCAAACTCAAACAGACGTTAGAAGTCGTTCCATTGATTCTGATGACTAGTTTTGGTTATGACCCGGGACACTCAATCGTCAAGGCGCGACGCGAAGGCCTGCACCCTGAAGCGGTGTTGTACAAGCCGTTTCGACTTGATCAGCTCGTCAATACGGTTGAGTCGATCATCTCCAATACAGCAGAACCGCAGCGGATCGAGGCATCTTGATCCTCCGCTCTGTTGACACGGCAAACTAGTCGTCAAACGGTCAGGGCGACCAAAACGGAGCCAATCCCGCCACCTGCCAATCCCGCAGCTGGCGAACGCTTGAGTGGGCTGTAGAAACAGCCACTTCCACACTGCGCATCAGACGTTTTATGTCCAATCGCGCTGCGTAGCCTGCCACAGCTTCACTGAAGCAAGGTCACGGAATGTCATTCTCGGACCATTACGCGCCAGCATTGTCGACACGATAAGTACTGAAAGTAGATAACCCGGAAAATCGAGG
>CAZITS010000694.1:0-3710 GCA_964542185.1 uncultured Pirellulaceae bacterium | reverse complement strand
GAGGGCGATTCGTTTCCGGTTTGTGATTGGTCGGTCATCAATCCATTTTGCCTCGGTCTGTACTGGAGGACGCGATGTGAACGCACCACGCATCCTAGGATTAGCGAAGTTCTCGCAGGGATGCAAGCTGGAAGGGCCGATTTCTGCGGTCGGTGTAAAGTCGGGTAACGGATACGGCGAACAATTCTCAATCAGCGAAGTGCCACAGACAAGTCTGGTGGTCATGCCTGGAGCAAAGCTCAGGGAGTATCACGACGATCTGGACGTTGCCACGGAACAGCACCCCCGCGTTGAATTTGAATTCGTAACGCTGCGCTCAGCTCTCGAAAAATACGCGGCTCTTGTTTCGCAAGATCTGTTGCTTCAAGAGGGTCCTGGGCCAAATTGTAGAGTTCTAGAGGTGCAAAAGGACTGTTTTGTAGTAACTTCCAGGGGCCACGACGAATGGCCTGGGTAGTAAGTCCGTTGTAGCGTTGTCCCCCCTCGCGACGATGAAAGAACAGGTCGCGATCCGGTAGTCGACCTTCTTTGCCTCGGAGAATTGGCAGCAACGAGTGGCCATCGATCGGATGTGGAATACGGACCCCAGCGGCAGCACAAATCGTCGGGAACAAATCCATGGAAATAGCCATTTGGTCACTGCGGCTACCTGGTGGGATCTGACCTGGCCAGGCGATGCCTGTCGGAACTCGCAGGCCGCCTTCGTACATGTCTTGTTTGCCAGCGCGGAGCGCTCCATTGCTCGCGCCGACATTCGATTGTCCCCCGTTGTCGGAAGTAAAGATCACCAGAGTGTTGCGGCCGTGACCTGTGTCTCGCAACGTTTGCATGACCTGTCCGATTCCATCGTCGAGATGTTCGATCAACGCGACTAAACGAGCGCGGCGGGGGGCTATTGTGGGGTTGCGCTGCTTGACTTTTTCCACCCATGCTGGCGGCGGCTGAATCGGTGTGTGAGGAGCGTTGTAGGCCAGGTATAGGAAAAAGGGTTGTTGCTTTTCACGTCTACTACGGAGATATGAACACGCCCATTCTGTAAATAAATCCGTCGCATGCCCTGGGGGATCGATTTGAACACCGTCTTGGCGCATATAGTTGATGCCGTGACGCCGATGATCGAAATAGTCATCCATCATGTCACCGAGAAAGCCATGGAAGAAGTCGAAACCGCGTTCGTTGGGCAGATTTGGACTTTCCAGACCTAGGTGCCATTTTCCTACCATGGCGGTGTGATAACCGGCTGGCTGCAGCATGCTGGGAAGGAGGATCGCATCTTTTGACAGATGTCCCCAGTTGTTGTGTGGATAGGTTCGGACGACACCGGGTACTCCCACAAGTTCCGGGTAGCGGCCGCTCAACAGTGCAGCGCGGGTAGGCGAACAGACGGGGCAGTTGGCGTAAAAGTGCGAGAACCGCATTCCGCCTTTCACCAGCTGATCGATTTTTGGGGAATGAAGATC
This sequence comes from uncultured Pirellulaceae bacterium, assembly GCA_964542185.1. Lineage (GTDB taxonomy): Bacteria > Planctomycetota > Planctomycetia > Pirellulales > Pirellulaceae > UBA9264. The sequence goes on along the minus strand of CAZITS010000694.1, from coordinate 2,250 downwards.
TTGAGCTCCATAACTGCTCAGGTCACCATAACCCAAATCGTCGACCAGGATGAGCAGGATATTTGGTGGTGATGGGACTGTTGCGGCGCGTGTGTCTGCGCCCAGCTGTGTGGTGCATTGAAACAGGAACGTGAAGATCGCGCAGTAGTAGAGCCAGATCGGGGAGCAGGTTGTGGACATCGGTGGTAGTCTTCCAGGGAACTCTTTGTAGTTGGAGCGGAGATCAGCTTGTGCAGACCACGTGGCCACGTCACGGTGGAATCGAGCGGCCAGAGGAATCTGCAAAACCGGATCGTCGACATCACGATCCTACCCGTTGTCCATTTGAATACCAGCCAGCGGTGATTGGCTTTTCGAGCTTGGCGGCAGCTTAGGGGGAATGGAGTCGAACCGGGCAATTGAGCGCGCCGACAGGGAACGAAGGTTTCGCGTAAATGCTTGACCCTTGGTATCTTGTCTCGCTACAATGGATTTGACGTTAGTGTTTTCTGTAAAACGACTTATGGGCTTCCGGGGTTCTGCTGGCACAGGGCTGGTTTGCAGTCACGCCGGCGGCGAACGCAATCTACTTTTGCTGTATTTGCCCCTTGTGAACTTGCTGCGTTCATCCGAGTTGGACTGGGTGCCATTTTGGATTCCTCACATCATCAGCCTGATGATTCTGCGGTGCAGCCAGAGGTTGAATCTGAGCGCGATGTTGCGCCGCAGTCGCAATCGCTACCGCCACAGGATTCACTGGAAAAGCAGAAGACGGTCGCCTCCCGATTACCGCCGGTGGGATTGAGTTCGGCACCTACGGGCAAGCAAGTAAGGGAGTCTGGGGATGCCCTGGAGGGTGTGAAGCTTGGTCATTTTCAGCTCGAAGAACTGGTGGGTGGCGGTGGGATGGGGACTGTCTATCGCGCCACCGATACTTCGTTGGGACGCACGGTAGCAGTCAAGGTAGTTGCCCGCGAACAGTCTGGTGATGCCACATTGGCTCGCTTCAGGAATGAGGCGCAGAGCGCGGCGCGACTGGACCACCCCAATATTGCACAAGTGTTTTATGTAGGAGAAGACGCCGGTTGGCATTACATCGTTTTTGAGTTCATTGATGGTGTCAATCTACGCGATCTTGTGCAACAGGCTGGGCGCTTGTCGATTACGGATGCAGTCTCTTTCACACTGCAGGTTGCGGAAGCGATCGATCATGCATCGAGACGGGATGTGATTCATCGCGACATTAAGCCATCGAATGTACTGGTAATGAAAGATGGAAAAGTCAAACTGGTCGATATGGGATTGGCTCGGCTAAGCCACGTCGAATCGACTGCTCATGATTTGACTGCCAGCGGCGTGACCTTGGGAACTTTTGATTACATTTCTCCTGAGCAGGCTGCGGATCCGCGCGACGCCGATGTGCGCAGTGATATTTACTCTTTGGGATGCACGCTGTTTTTCATATTGACCGCTTCCCCACCATTTCCAAATGGAACGGTGCTCCAGAAATTACTCAGTCACAGCGGTGAAATGCCACCAGATGTGCGCGAGTATCGGGATGATGTCGATGATGTGTTAGCCCAAGTCCTCGCGAAGATGCTCGCCAAGCAACCCGATGAACGCTATCAGCAGCCCAGTGAGTTATGTGGTGAGTTGTTTCTGCTGGCAGAACGCCTCGAGTTACCGCTGCGGCAGTCGGCGGGTACCATTTGGATGGAGCCGAAGGCCAGGCGTCGTAGTCGATTGGAAAAGCAATTGCCCTGGGTGGTTCCGATTCTCGGATTGCTGCTGGCAATTCTTGCTGTGTTTCTCGACTCTCGATCCATTGATCCTTTGGCTAAACCTGAGCCACGCTTCGCTCGCCTGCCCGTTCCATCGACATCTATGCCAGTGAATACTGGTGAAGATGCGTTCGTTCCGTCGGTTGTCGCGCCAGTGGTTCCGCCACGCGAAACACGTGGGCGTTCTCCCGTTGTGTCGAATGATGCGGAGATAGATACCGATCAATCGCCAGACCGCAGTTCCGACGGTGAAGTGGCCGTGACCGTTGAACCACAAAGTACTTCGAATCCGGGCAGTTCGTTGCAATCAGTAGAGCGTGAAGTCGGAACCCTTCGCAGCGTCCCGAAAGATTCGAGTGGATTAGGTTCCTCAGGCTCAGATGAAGATCGGGTATCTCTGAATTTGTCGGATACGGAAGGTCGCCTGGTTGACGATGTTCTGGTGGATCGGATCGTTGTCTCCGAGGAAGAAGGTGTTGCAGCAGGGGGG
>CAZITS010000693.1:0-3711 GCA_964542185.1 uncultured Pirellulaceae bacterium | reverse complement strand
GAGCTAACCGCAAGACTTCATCTGGATCCAGCGTAGTGGGAGTTGGTGCCGGGGACATGAAACCATCACCTCGCTATCCAAACAAGAGAAATCTCGCAACTTGAAAACCACGGCAGTTCGCGCACCGCGACGCCACAAAACATCCCGCAGGCCTCAAACCGTTATTCCAGCGCGACGGATCGTCGCGCGAAGCCATTCACTCGCATGCTACCAGCAATGCACATTCCTGGTCAGGCGAGCGACGTCGACGCGCCCGCTTGCCACCAACGCTCATCCAGTTCAAGACAAAATGTCGTGTGCAACAGTACCGGCCACATCTGTCAGTCGGAAATCACGTCCCGCGTAACGATATGTCAACTCCTCATGATCAATTCCCAACAGGTGCAGCAACGTCGCATGGACATCGTGAATATGCATCTTGTGATCACGGGCAAAGAACCCGTACTCATCCGTGGCGCCAAAATGGAAGCCCGGCTTGACACCTGCACCCGCCATCCACATCGTAAATCCGTAAGGGTTGTGATCACGGCCGTTGCTCCCCTGGGCCGTCGGCGTTCGACCAAACTCGCCACCCCACAATACCAGCGTATCCTCCAGCAAGCCCCGTGTTTTGAGATCCGCCAATAGACCGGCGATCGGCTTGTCGACTTCCAGCGCGTTTTTCTCATGCCCCTGTTTCAAGTCACCGTGCTGATCCCACTGCACCTTCGAATCGCTATGTGTCACCTGGATAAAGCGCACACCGCGTTCCGCAAATCGCCGCGCCAACAGGCACTGGAGTCCGAAATCAGCGGTGATCTTTTCATCCAAGCCATACTGGCGCCGAACCGCAGCCGACTCGCTCGAAATGTCCTGGATTTGTGGAATTTCAGACTGCATACGAAACGCAAGTTCAAACAGCGCAATGCGACTCTCCAGGATCGCGTTGGGTCCCGTCTCCTGCAGATGTTGCTCATTGACTTGTCGTAATAAATCCAATTGCAAACGCTGCAGTCGCAGCGGAAATCGCTGATTCGTAGCGTACTTGACTGTTGCGCTCGAGGCTGGCTGGCTGGCAACTCCTAGCGGAGTGCCCTGGCACCAGGCCGGCAAGAACGCCGATCCCCAGTTCTTTACGCCGCCGTGGGCCAACGTCGGACAAATCGTCACAAAAGCTGGCAAGTTCTCGTTCTCAGTGCCCAAACCGTACGACACCCAGGCTCCCATACTGGGACGTACGAAGTTGTCGCTCCCAGTATGCAGCTTCAGCAACGCGCCACCATGAGCTGCATTGGTACCGTGCACACCGTGCAGCATGCAGAGATCGTCGACTTGCTTCGCCAGATGCGGAAACAACTCACTGACCCAACTACCACTCTCACCATATTGGCGAAATTTCCAGGGCGAACGCAACAAGTTGTTCGTCGGTGCAAATTGCACTCGCGGCTTGGCAAAAGGCAAGGGCTTGCCATCATCCCGCTGCAAGCGAGGCTTGTACTCAAACGTATCTACGTGCGATGGGCCGCCTTTCATGAACAGAAAAATGACACGGCGTGCGCGAGGCGGAAAGTGAGGCTGTCTGGCCGCCAAAAAACGTAACGGACCCGAGTCGGCTACGCGATCCTCAGCTGCCGCTCGCGACAACATGCCACAGAGCGCCAAATGTCCGAACCCAACGGCACTGTTACGCAACATCGCTCGCCGGGACGGCCCTTGCAAACTGTTCATAGTTACCTCATATCGCATGATCGACGCATATCTCGACTACGTGAGAAAGACACCGATGACAGACCCCTCGTCACTTCTCTGCATTCCACTTCTCCACTTCACCTAACGAATGTGGATAAACTCGTTGGACGCCAGCAACACCTGGCAAAGCGCCTCCCAACCAATTCCCAAACCCGGTGAGTTGGAGCCACTGGCCGCTGCCGCCAAACGAAATTGTTCCACAAACGACTGCGCCTGCTGAATTTCTTCCGCTCGTGGCTGCCGCGCCAATGTCGCCATGTAGAGAAAGCGAATCTGATCTCGTGATTCCACCCCTCCTTCACGCAGTGCACGACCGGCGAGCGCTTTCATCGCTGCCCGCACAAGGTCCCCATTGAGCATAAACAACGCCTGTGGTGCCACCGTCGAAGTTGTGCGATTTCCGTTTGTCACACTGGCATCGGCATAATCAAACAGTTGAAACACATCAAACAGATGGTTGCGAATTACGGGCAGATAGATGGAACGACGGCGGCTGTCGTAGGTCGTTCCATCCTTGGATGTGTGATCGAAGAGAAATTGACGATTCTCAACGTGCAACAACGACCCGCCCATTCCCAGATCCAACTGACCACTGACAAACAGCAGCGCGTCACGAATCGCCTCGGCCTCCAGGCGCCGCACCGCCGCGCGGCCCAACAATCGGTTCTCCGGGTCTACACGTACTGCATGTTCATTCGCTTGACTACTCAGCCGGTAAGTGCTGGACGACAAGATCATCCGGTGCAACGACTTGATGGACCAGCCATCTGCAACAAACCGCACCGCCATCCAATCCAGCAACTGCGGATGGGTGGGTAATTCACCGAGCAGGCCGAAGTTATCCGGTGTCCCCACCAAACCGCGACCAAAGTGCCATCTCCAGATGCGATTGACGATGACTCGCCCCGTCAGCGGATTACTCGAATCGGTCAACCAGCTCGCCAAACGCAAACGCCCACTCTGGGAAGGACCCAGAGATTCCTGATCCGCACCCGCCAGGAAAGCAGGAAAACGCCTTGGCACAGTCGCGCCAAGACGCAAATGACTACCGCGAATGTGAATTTTCAGATCCGTCACTTCGCCTTCCTGGACACCCATTGCGGTGGGCATGTGCGGAGCATGTTTTTCCAGTTCGGCCAACTTTTCCTGCAATTGTTTCAAAGACCGCCCGGCCGCATCGGCAGACGCAGGCGAGGCTGCACCAGGTGATGCCCCACCACTTTGCTGCTTTGCTCCCTGCGCGGCGGCCGCCATCAGCTCTTTGATCGCAGCTTTGGTTGACTCGACTGCCTCACGATGCAGCGATTGACGCTGCTGCTGCGCGGCAGTGGCAATCGAATTCTCATGCCACCGCGCCAGTTTGATGAAATTCTCCATCGTCCGGGTACTCTTGAAGATACCCGCCAATCCGTAGTAGTCCGCATTCGTGAGGGGATCGAATTTATGGTCGTGACAACGCGCACATCCGACCGTCAGCCCCAACAGTGCTCTGCCCAGAGTATCTACCTGTTCATCGATAATATCCATCTCCATTTTCTTGGCGTCGACCTCCGCCAGGACTTTAGGACCCAGCGCGAGAAACCCCGTCGCCACCAGGTGTTCACGCCGTTCTGATTCCGTGCCTGGCGACAATAAATCGCCGGCGAGTTGTTCGGTCACAAAACGATCAAAGGGTTTGTCCGCATTCCACGCGCCAATCACGTAATCCCGATAACGCCAGGCATTGCCATAGGCCAGATTTTCATCCAACCCATTGGAGTCTGCATAACGCGCCACATCCAACCAGTAGCGCCCCCAGCGTTCACCATATCGGGGCGAAGCCAATAACCGATCAATGTGTCTTGCATAGGCATCGGGTGCCGTGGCCGTGACAAATTCCTGAACTTCACCTGGCGTGGGAGGCAAACCAATCAGGTCAAATGTGACGCGGCGAATGAGTGTCCGCCGATCGGCAGCCGGGGCAGGAGCGATTTCTCGTTTTTC
>CAZITS010000692.1:0-3717 GCA_964542185.1 uncultured Pirellulaceae bacterium | reverse complement strand
CGCATTTCCAAGAGCAGGTTCAAGGCGGCGCGGTAATCCGGTGCGTGTTCAAGCGATTTGAGTATTTGCCGGCGCGCGGTTTGTATTTGGCCTTCCCGGTAGAGCAGTTGGCCCAATTGAAAGTGGCTTTCGGCAGGGTCGACTGGGTCCATGGCCAGCAGCGACCGGTAGGCGCCTATGCTCGTAGGCCGATCATTGAGATGCTCGGCTGCCTCCGCGAGCCAGCGATGGGTGGCCGGTAGCAGCGGGTTGACGGCCAGCATGCGCTGCGCATTGGTGGCGAGGCGCTTCCAGGCACGTTGGGTACGGGAAAGTTCCATGAGACGTAGATAGGCATCCTGGGAATCGGATTTCAATTCTGCCACACGCGTCCACATTGTCTCCTCGCGTGCCTGGTCTTGAAGTTTCTCGTACACGGTGGCAAGCAGACGGAAGGCACTTGTTTCACTGCGGTCCTGGGGAATCAGAGTAGCCAGTTTCAGGAGTGGCGTTTCCGCAGCGCGCCACGCTTCCTGGGAGAGCAGTAGTCTGGCTTGCTGTTGCAATCCCCAGTAGTTGTCTGGATGGCTATCATTCCACTCGACCCATTGCGTGAGGTCGGCGTCGGGAGGAAGATCGGGTTCCTCCCAGTCGGCTTGGGATGCCCAGGCTCTGGCACGTTGCCGGGCATAGCTGGCAAACTCCTTGTCCAGGAACTCCTGGGAAGCTGTATGACGTTGTAGCGCGTCGACAATTGATATGCCTTTGCCAAGGTCGGCGAGCACCTGTTGCAGCGCGGGGAAGCCGAATTGTTCGATGAGAAATTCAACGACCAGGGAAGCCTCGTAATAGGCAAACTGCAAGTGCAGCGGGCTTGGCGGGCGCAGGAACGCACCACTCAATTGACTGACTGGCGTCAGCGCATCACTCAGGATCATTTGACGGTAGCGAGGAGTCATCGCCTGGCCCCAGGCATCGTTCTCCTGGCGTTCTTCGTAGACAGAAATCCCCTCACTCAACCAGCGTGGCATTCGATTCTGTGTTTTTCGAAGTGTGACCACATGGCAGAATTCGTGCCACAAGACACTTTCCCAATTGGCAGGGTGTTCACCTTGTGATGCTGGACTGTTGACCGTGATCACATTGCCGAAACAGACTCCCAGGAAACCGGCGCCGCCTGGAAGTCCGAAAGTCCGTATCGCAAAGTCCTGTTGTTGCGGAAAGATTTCGACAATCACTGGCGTGTCGAGATCGGTGTCATACCTGGCCCCCAGGTGCTGTCGGGCGCGAGTTAGCAGGGCGAGGGCGCGGTCACCATAAATCCCGGCTTCGCGGGAGTCCATGCGGACGATGAGTCCTTCCGCGCGGAGTGTCGTGAATTTGGCGAGTTCCTGTTTCAGTTGCACAAGATTGTGCGCGACAATGTGGTAGCCATCCGTATCAAAAACCTCACCAGCCAAACGCCAGCCCTCTTCCTCCTGTCCGAGTCGCAACAGATCCTGTGACAGTTGAATCTTGGCCGCCAGGTACGACTTGTCGAACTTCAGGGCGCGCTGCTGGTACACGGCGCCTTCTTCAAAACGGTACTTTTGTGACAATTTGCGCCCGATCAATGCATCTACGGCAGGGTTGTCGGTCCAGTGCTTGAGCGCGCGCGATCGTGATTCTTGTTCCTTGTCAGGGTCGTTGTCCAGGTGCGCCATAACTGCACGCAACGCCCAGGCAGACGGGTGTTCTGGATTGACAGCCAGCACCTCTTGGATCACTTCTTCAGCTGCGGTGTACGCTTCCGCATCAATGAAATGGTGCGCTTTGAGCAGCAGCGAGTTCACGTGCCGGGGATTGTGCTTCAAAGCCTTCTCGAGTGCTTCGCCAGCCAGTTCTGGTTGACTGCTGGAGAGTGCGCGAGCCAGTCCGTAATGAACTTCTGGATGAAGTGGTAGAAGTTTTTCGGCGCGGCGAAATTCTTCGGCAGCCAACTCGTAATCGTGCTTGGAGAGAGCCAGTTCGCCGCAGGCCAGGTAGATTTCTACGTAGTCGGGTAGCCGAGTCTTCACCGGTTTGAAGAAAATATTGAGCACCTGACGGGCGTCGGCCCCTTTGTGCAGGTAGTACTGTCCTAAAGTAATCAGGTTGCCGGCGTCGCTGTAACGGCCCGGGTTTGCGCCTGCAATTTGCTCCAATTCGGTGAGCAAGACGCGGCTTTTCTCGGATTCACCAGAGAATGGCAGCACCTCATGCGCCAGCCACCGTAGTCGAATGCTGCCGGGAAACTGGCTGAGTGCGGCTTCAATAGTTTCTCGAGCTATGGCGTACTGTCCCTGCGCCATTTCAGCGCGTGTTTTCAGGATTCGCCAGGGTTCGCTGAAGTTGCGTTTCTTGATTTCTGCTGCGGCCAGTTCAGCACACTCTGTGTATTGGCCGGATGCAAAGAGTTCTTCAGCGTCGAAAATGTTTGCGCCGTGCGCTAAAGAACAAGGTGCGAGCGAGCATGCCATCAGCCAGATCACCATGGATCCAGCTGAGGTACAGACCCGGCCAGGATTGGCAAAACATGCATCCATGTTGGGAAGCTTTCCAGACAGGTGGCTGGATTCGCGCTGCCGCATGTGATCCGTCAGGAGTGAAGTCCAGTTCGTGATGGTAGCAGACAACAGTGAGTCGCAGCCCGCCTATTTCGCCTGACTTACTGACGTAATGGCGTTGCAATGGTAGAGCGCGAGTAGCGGATAGAAGGTTCCGCTATAGGTGATGAAGTGGTAATTGTCCGTATTAAGGCTGCGGGTCCACCAGCGTCCCGACTGACGTTGATTGGATTTGAGCCACTGAACAGCACGTTGAATGCGAGGATCGGTTGCGGGGACGTTCGCTTGTCGCAGAACAAACACGACCAGTCCGGTTTGATGTCCGTCGCTCGGGGGTTGCTTGAACTCCGTTTCCGCACGGAGCTTTTGGGCCCGATTGCCTCCTCCCCATTTTTCTGGAGTGGAGAAAGTCCGGATGGACCAGCCGCCGTCTGGTTGCTGATGGGACCAAAGCATTTCAATAATGGCTTGTCTTTGTTCGGTGGACAGTAACTTGGGCATGTGGTTTGAAGTCCACAGCAGGAGTAATCGTCCGTAGTCGTGCGGTGCGGGTTGGGTTTGAAGATACTTGACGAGTTTTTCTACGACTTGCGCCTGTTCTGGGGCAAGGTCACGCGTAAAACCAGGAGCTGCCGCGATGGCTAGAGCGGCTACTGTCGCTGCCTGATAATTTGACGATTCAAACGGAGGCCAGCAGTTGGTATTTCCCCAGCTGCCATCAGCAGACTGTAGTTTGAGCAGCAGTGAGAGTGCGGAACGTGTTTCTGGTGAGAGTTTGCCGGCGACGTGTGCATCCCATTCGGCCATGCCCTGTGCCATGTAAGCGACCTCGGTGGGCTTGATCCCTTTTTTCAACTCTTCGATCGATGTCCCATGCGCTGCGTTTACTTGTTCGACAAGAAACTCGCGGAGTTCCTGCGGTGGCGTTCCGAGAACAGGGGAGAGGCTGGGCCGTAGTTGTACGTAGGTTCCTGTCGTGTGGCAGGCAATACAATTGCGGGACCGTTTCCAGGCAAGCGCACCCTGTTCGAGGTAATTCTGGGCAGCCTCAAGCGAGAACTGTTTTCGAATTGGCTCATCGATCGTTGCCGCTGCGATCGTGATGCCATCGGCAGAGTACTGGGGGTCGGCGGCAGCCGTTGGACGAGATCCG
>CAZITS010000691.1:0-3721 GCA_964542185.1 uncultured Pirellulaceae bacterium | reverse complement strand
TTGATCGGGGGGCAAACGTCGATTTGGTAGTCCCCGCCGCGGCGACGTCATCATCGAATGCCATCGTCTGTGGTGCGGCGATGGTGCTCCGCGAGGCGATTGCAGAGTCGGGTTATCGATGGCAGCGAGATGGGGCGAATCTCGCCGAAGCGATGCTTCACATATTTCAGCGGACGGGTGTCTCGGTAGAGGACGCAGCTTCAGGACGCAGCTACCAGCGTCTCGATTTACTGGCAGCAGTAGCGTACGTGTTTCGTCACGAAAAAGTACGTTTCTCGGATCATTTGATTGCCGACGGGTACGGCTACACTTTTGGCCTGGAGGCCGCGGACCTCGACGGCGATGGAGACCTCGACATCACCAACGCGGACATACTTAACAAGAGCCATTCGCGGATGTATTGGTTTGAGAATGACGGCAGAGGGCATTTTCAGCGCCATTTGATTTGGCGTGATGAACCTGGCTGGTTTGAGCGTCATGCGATTGGCGACATCAACCATGACGGACACCCCGATGTGATGATCGTCAACAACCTGGCAGGAGAGATTGTCTGGTTCAAGAACCCGGGAAAGGAGATCAGGAAACCCTGGGATCGACAGATCGTGACCCTTAGTCAAGCGCACGCCTACGATGTCACCCTGGCAGACTTTGATGGCGATGGTGACCTGGATGCAGCGTCGTCGGGTTATACAAGTAACCAGGTGTGCTGGTACCAGAACCCTGGCGCAGACGCAGGGGAATGGACTCGCCATGAAATTGACCTGAGGATGCTGGAAGCGCGTACGATTTCCGCAGGAGACGTCGATGGCGACGGGAGAGTCGACCTGTTGGCAACTGCGGTTGGCATCCGCAATCGACCGGCAGAAGCTAGCAATGAATCGCAGGTGGCCTGGTATCGCAACACGGTGAGTGCAGGCAAAATGGCCTGGAAAAAGCAAACAATTGACCCCCATGTCCGAGCCGCTGTGCACGGTCATCTTCACGACCTGGACGGGGACGCTGACCTGGACGTGGTGATGGCACAGGGAATGCGAGTTGACGTTGATCCTGATACGTCGCGGCACCAGGTCGTCTGGTACGAACAACAGAAAACCGAGAGTGGTCCGCCGCAATGGCAACGCCACATCGTCGGCCGTCTTCCTTTTGCGTTTGAGGCAGTTGCTTCCGACCTGGATGGGGATGGCGACCAGGATGTAGTCGCGACCGCCTGGTCCAAGGGTGACCGCGTGGTGTGGTTCGAAAATCCCGGAGACCCGCGAGGCACGTGGATACCCCATACGCTGCGGTTGCAGTTCCGCGCCGCAAATCAGGTGATTGTGGCTGATTTCAACGGCGACGGCCGTCCGGATGTGGCGGCGACAGCGGACGATGGCTCACGACGTATCAAAGGCTCGCTGGAAATGCGGTGGTGGCGAAACGAGGGCAGCAGTCAATCGGTGCCTTGAACCGGTGACCGTAATGACTATGCGGGCAGACTGTTTCAAAGCAAGCCCGAGACCACGTCACCTTCGCAGAGGCGATGGGGACGTCCTAGCGTGTCGTAAATGGTTTGTCTGGGGTTGATGCCGAAGGCGTCATAGATCGTCGCTGCCAGATCGCCTGGATGGACCGGGGAAGAATGTGGGTACCAGCCGTCTTTGTCACTGGCACCAAAGTAACTTCCGGGAGTGACGCCCGCTCCCGCCAGGACGATGGAATAACAGTAAGGGTGATGGTCGCGCCCTGTCTGGTTGGATGTATTGTTTGACTGGGTGTACCCGATGCGAGGAGTCCTGCCAAACTCCCCCATCCAGATCACCAGAGTTTCGTCGAGCATGCCTCGCTGGCCCATATCCTCGAGTAAGGCCGACAGGCTTTGGTCTGCTGGCGGCAGGAGATCATTCTTCAGTTTGGGAAAATTGTTGGTATGTGTGTCCCAACTTAAGCCCTCAATACGTTTCACCGGCGAATAGACGACTACGAAAGGTACGCCAGCACCGATCAGACGCCTGCCAAGCAAAGTGGACTGTCCCACGACGTTCATCCCGTAACGTTCGCGAGTCACATTGTCTTCGCGCGCCAGGTCGAAGGCGGTACGTGAGCGTGGTGTGTTCAGCATGGAGAGCGCGCGGCGATAGTAGACATTAAGGCGTGACGAGTCGCGGGTGGCCGAGAGCGTTGTTTGCTGGGTGTTGTAATCTTGCTGGAGCCTGCGCCGATCCGCGAGTCGACCCGCGTTGATGCCTTGGCGCTGTTGAAGTTCGTCAATCTGATAGCCAGGCTGGCTGGGATCCTTTTCGACCAGGAAGGGGTCATAACGACTACCCAGAAGTCCCGCGTTCTGGCCCGGAGTTTGGGCGGGACCGTTAAACAGCAGGAAGGGTAACGACACAAATGAAGGGAGTCCGGTAACGGCCGGACGATACATGGAAACCACCGAGCCGAAATTGGGATAATCATCTGGCGTAGCTGGAGTCTGGCTCGATACCGCTTTCGACTCGCCCACGTCACGGCCGGACAAGGCGCAATAACAGGCCGGGTTATGGCACAGCATGCGGTGGTACATCGAACGCAGCACGCAAACTTTGTCCATCTGTTGTGCCAGCATTGGCAAGTGTTCGCAGACAGGCATGCCAGGCACTTTCGAGGCGATGGCACTGAATTCGCCTCGCACATTCGCCGGTCCCTGAGGTCGCATGTCGATCGTATCGATTTGGCTGACACCTCCTGCCTGGAACAGAATAAGGCAGGATTTGATACGGGGTTTGCGTAGCGTGGACGCGGACGTGCTTGGGTAGAGAGCCTGCGGGAATTGCCCTGCCAACAACGAGGCACCACCGGCCTGCAGAAGTGAACGGCGGGTCCTGTGCGGCAGGGGCATGGGCATATCACGGAGCGGGTACGTAACGCAGGTGTCGGCGCCAGAATAACGGCAACGTTGAGGAAAAACAAATATTCCGGTCCATGACTCCTGACGCCTGCCCGGGAGGAGCCCGTGGAGCTTCAGAAACAGAGGGGCTCGTAGGGACGCATTGTCGGAGCCGGCGGCGGCTCCTGGGGGGGCTGCAGTGGGTGGCCATCACGGGCCACGCGACGTGCCTCTTTGATATTCGCCATGGAGGCGTCCGGATGTTCTTTCTTGAGGCGAGCCAGCAACGCGTCATCGGTCATGTCCGTGTTGTCACGTAACGCCACAGCTCCGCAATAGACAACGTGACGTATCCTCCAGGACCCGTGTGCTGTCTGAAATTCAGTCTCTCGCTGTTGGTTAGCGCGGTCGAGTGGTTCGGTCGGCGATGCGACTCCCAGCAGCAAATAATCTGCCACACGGATCCAGTCTACGTAGGCAGCGTTGGATGGACTGACCTTGGGCGGTGTCACCTCCAGTAGTTCCTGGGATTCAAACCCAGGCCGCCATCTGGGGAGTTTCTCCGTGGCCAGGTCCTCCTGCAGGAAATAGGCCCGGATTTCAAAGGCGACTCGATTGCGTGCCAGGGCGCTGTCGCCGTTGCTGCCAAGATAGGTGTCCCTGGCGCCGTCCCGCCAGTGAAGCAATGTTTCGTAGGAGCGTGCCAGCCATTGGAGGACTCCGTTCGAAAGACGATCCGCGCCTGTGTTTTCTTCGAATGCGAATTCGTGTTGCTTGCTTTGCGCCATACGCCAGGCCTGCTTCAGGGTCATCACCAAGTTGCGATTCGCCGTCATGCTACGAGTAAGCGTCCGCGAATTGCAACACGGGATT
>CAZITS010000690.1:0-3722 GCA_964542185.1 uncultured Pirellulaceae bacterium | reverse complement strand
AGTGACCGCAGCTCGCAAACCACAATTGAAGTGGTCCGGACCTTCCGGCACTGACAAAACAGACCGCTGACCTACGTCTGCCAGGCACCTGCACTGTAGCAGCGCCGACGAAGGTGTGCGGGTGGCGAGTCAGTGCTGAGGTGCCACAAAGAACGCTGGTGCATGCCAGTCGCAACACAGCCCGGCATGAGGCCCCACACGTGACAGCACACGTTGTCACCGCATCTGTCCCCCGGGATACAACAGCATTCGTTTCAGCCACAACCTGATCTGGCTTAAGCTTGTCATGAATCGTCTTCTGCTGTTGATTGATACGCCTGGGACCGGCGCTTGGAATATGGCGGTGGACGAGTGGTTGCTGCAAACCGCGGGCGACCGACCCTCACCCGTTCTTCGATTTTACCGTTGGACTGAACCAACTTTGTCTTTGGGGTATTTCCAACATCACGCCGACCGCGTTCAACATGCCAGCAGTCTGAGTTGCCCGTTTGTTCGACGAGCCAGCGGTGGTGGCGCTATCATCCATGACCAGGAGCTCACTTATAGTCTGACACTCCCCCTTAACGATCGTTTCAGTTCCAGCGCATTGGACTATTACTACGACCTCCACCGATCCCTGATCGAAGCGTTACAAGAATGGTCGATTACCGCGACACTAGTCGACACTGACCAACGCGACGACGCAGCATTTCTCTGCTTCCAACGCCGCGCTGCTGGAGACGTCACTATCGCAGGTGCCAAGATCGCCGGAAGTGCACAACGGCGTTCTGCTGGAAGCATCTTACAGCACGGTAGCGTCTTATTGGCAACATCCAGAGCGGCTCCCGAACTCCTGGGAATCAAACAAACAACAGGCTGCACTGTCAAACTTGACGATCTTCTATGCTGCTGGCAAGCGCGGCTTCTTAACCGCTGGAACCTGACAGCCCACAACCTGGAAATAAACAGCGATGATCTCACGACGATCAAACGCCTGGCAGAGCGACGTTTCGCTGCGAACACCTGGAATAGACGTCGGTGATACGCAAAGACAACGCTGCCGAAGTTCTGCGCGATCAAACGTCACCAGTCAGCTTACCTTTCTGACGGCGCAACTTCCGCAAAATCGGCATTTCTAAGCTAACAACGTCTTTGCAACCTATAAATCAGGCGCAGAATCGTGAAACATCATAACTGATGGTTGCATTCATAGTCGCAACCATCCACAATGAGCTAGTTCGGACGAACTGGTTCGACGTTCACGAGCATAGCAGTGGCATTCGTATTCCATCCATTATTTCTCGTAAAGCGTCACTTCGTCGTCAGTCCAGACTCATCTCAAGCGTAATGCGCACCAGGTTTCCGCGCATTGCCAGCTAGTGGAGGCAATGGCTTTCGACCAGTTCCTTTTTTCGTCCGTCCGCCGTTCTCTTTAAAAGTGCCATGACGCCCAAACTCAAAGTACTGCACGGAAAAAATGCCGGACATGAAATTCGTCTTAAGGGATCCAAATTCCTGATCGGACGTGGTGAGGAATGCCAATTGCGTCCCAAGAGTGATGCGATCAGCCGCCAGCACTGTGAGTTTACGATCGAAGGGGGCCAGGTTTCCGTCAAGGATCTCGGAAGCAAAAACGGAACTCTGGTGAACGGCACACGTATTGAAGGCGCTACGTCATTGAACGACGGCGATGAAATTCAAATCGGCAAGCTCGCGTTTACAATCGTCGGTCTGGCAGTCGAGGAACCTGCCGAGCTGGAAAAACCTGCGGCAAAAAAAGAGAAGCCTGCAGCAATGTTCACTGATCAGTCCATTGAGGATTCTGACATTTCTGCCTGGTTACAGGAAGGCGACGATTCCAACCGAGCCCGGGAACTGGCGGAACCCGAAACCAAACAATTCAGACTTGAAGAAGCAGACCGCGACGCATTACATGCTGCGGCGGAGTCGGCCGATGCCGATGCCGATGCCGATGCCGATGAGGCTTCTACAGCGGATGACGATTCTTCATCCGAAGCCGACTCTAGTAAGAAGAAGAAGCAGTTTGGGAAACTTCCCAGCAAGCTGCCTGTCAGCTCAACGGATTCACGGGAAGCAGCCTCCGACATGCTCAAGAAATTCTTCGGCAGGCGCTAACAAGGTCTGCTTGCACGGCCTTGGATGCGAAATTGCGAGTTTGCCGTACGCCACATGCCCGACTAGAATCCGGCGGGCCGGAAGCAGTACCGAGTCACGTGCCTGGACCGACGCCGGCAACTTGTAGTATGTTTTGCATTGCCCAACCATGTGGCTGCTGACTGCCTGACTCCGCATCTCTCGGCTACTCTGTTATGTCCGCATCACTGCTTCGTTTAATCAGCGCCTGTCTCGC
Organism: uncultured Pirellulaceae bacterium; assembly: GCA_964542185.1. Taxonomy (GTDB): domain Bacteria; phylum Planctomycetota; class Planctomycetia; order Pirellulales; family Pirellulaceae; genus UBA9264. The sequence goes on along the minus strand of CAZITS010000690.1, from coordinate 1,372 downwards.
TGGCGACCAGGCTGCGATCACAGAACTGGTCGAGCATTATCGCTCCCAGGTATTTGGGCTTTGCTTCCGCATGCTCGGTCATCGCCAGGATGCTGAAGACGCAACACAAGAAACGTTCTTGCGTGTCTTGAACAACTTGAACCAGTGGGATCAACAACGCCCGTTTGAACCCTGGCTGTTTGCTATTGCCAGTAATCGCTGCCGGACTGCGTTGGCAAAACGTGCCCGCAGACCCCATTTAGATTCACTTGTCGAAACAACTTCCACAGCCGATGCCAAGCAACAAGCACGCAACGCGTTAGATGAAGAACTAAATCTCGCATTGAATCACTTGCGTCCTGAGCACCGACTCGCGTTCACGTTATTTCATCACCATGAAAACTCCTATCTGGAAATCGCAGAGATTCTCAACTGTCCACTCGGCACTGCCAAGACCTGGGTACATCGGGCCCGGCGAGCTTTGATTCACCAATTACACACTCGCAAGGTCATTTCGGAGACACACCACCATGCGATGCCTTGATTTTGAACAACGCATGCAACTCCTGCTAGATCACCGTTGTCGCCCAGACTACGACGGCCAACTCAGGATGCACGCCGCGGTTTGCGACGAGTGCCAGCGGAAACTTGAAGGCCAGCGATTATTATTTGCGCACATTGGAACATCCTCAACCGCGGAGTTGCCCGGCGGCATGGCCACGGCGGTGTTAAGCGGGCTTACTGAGCAACGTCATGTGAGCCGACAACGACGACAACGGTACCTGGCTTGCACCTTGGCCGTCTGCCTCACGGGCGTACTTTTCATGCGGCACGAATTCCGCCCAATCGACGAGAGACCGCGAATACCAGCAGCCCCTCTAGTTACGACATTACCTGCATTAGCCCTGCCCGTTACTCAACAGCAACTACACTACTCGGCAGAAACACCGAGGACCACTACCGACTCCAAATCGACAGAGCAACAGACAATACAACTAGCGTTGAAACAGTGGAAAACTCCACTGACGCAATGGAGCGCACACTCAACGCTCTCCTTGCATCAAATCGCGAACGGGCTCAAGCCTATCGCAAGTTCATTTTCTATCGCCCTTAACGCGTTGCGCAGAACCTTGCCTGGGCGTTACAACGCTCGGCCGGCTAAGTTACAAACACAGCGTCTGAGGCATCGGCTACGGAGCTTCACCTGAGAGAGCTCACGGGGTCGGCAGTCACTCACATCCCTAGCCGCTTACGATTTCTCGCCAGCCGATCAGCAGACCACAGGCAACCGCGTCTACAGCAGGCCGAGGGGATTTTCGCGTGTCTTGAGTGGCAGGCCCACTGGTGACTGTTGGCGATGCGACTCAAAGACGCCGGCGATCATCTCAACGAT
>CAZITS010000689.1:0-3727 GCA_964542185.1 uncultured Pirellulaceae bacterium | reverse complement strand
CCTTTCACGAGATTTCTTCGCAGGTATCCTACTCGCCTGCTGCGGCATCCTCCCGCCGTTTTCAACTGCCTCCGCGGCAGATCAGAACTCACCCGCCGAACTCCCTCCCCGGGAACAATTCCACCTGTTTCTGCTGGTCGGCCAATCGAACATGGCTGGACGTGGACGGATCGCTGAAACGGACCGCCAGCCCTTGCCCCGCGTGCTCGTCTATTCCAAACATCGCCGTTGGATTGCGGCCCGCGCCCCCCTTCATTTTGATAAGCCCAAAGTCGTCGGCGTGGGTATTGGCCGCTCCTTCGCCAGGGCGGTCACCCAAGCCAACCCAGCGTGCACGGTCGGACTGATTCCCTGCGCCGTCGGCGGCTCTCCCATTGCCACATGGCAGCCAGACGGCTACCACCCGTCAACCAAAACGCACCCCTGGGACGACATGTTGCGCCGCGCCCGCGCGGCGTTACCTGACGGAACACTGAAAGGAATTCTCTGGCATCAGGGAGAGTCTGACTGCCAGCCCGAACTGGCAGCGCAGTACCAAGTCCGACTGGATGCGCTAGTCCGTCGTTTTCGACAGGAGTTGCGGGCCCCCGCAGTACCCTTCCTGGCAGGCCAAATGGGACATTTTCCGGAACGCCCCTGGGACGCAGCTAAAACAAGAGTCGATGCGATCCATCGCAACCTCCCTGCCCGGCTTCCCCACACTGCCTTCGTCTCCTCCCAGGGATTGACGCATAAAGGCGACGAAGTCCACTTTGATGCCAAGTCCTACCGCGAACTCGGCCGCCGTTATGCGCAATCCTGGCTGAAGTTGCGGGAGGGTGCCCGCTGATCCCGCTGCCACTCCTGGCCCACCACCGGCACCGTACACGTCATTGCCAAACGAACCCACCGCGCCCCCAGTGACCACGAAAACAGCTGCCCAGCAGTCGGCAGCCCCACACAGGATCCCCTATGCGCATATCTACCCAGCTCCAATCCCTGCTGCTATCTGTAGCGTGCCTGCCCGCAGGTCTTTTCGCGCAGCAACTTCGTATGCACCACATCCGGTCTCTGTCCATTCCCAGCGACGATGGTCAACAGGGCGTGGCCACTGACGGCAAGTATCTCTACGTGCAGAACACGCAGCAACTTTTCCGATACGACCTCACCGGCAAGCTTCTCCACACCAGTTCCAGGTTCACCCTCCACCATGGCGGAATCGCCTGGGTTGCTGGAAAACTCTATTGTGCGGTCAGTGGCTGCGAACCCACTGGTTCACCAGTCCAACGCGTACACGTCTATGACCCGCAAACATTCCAGCGACTTCAGCAGCACGATGTCAGCCGCCATTTTACGATTTGTGCCGGAGGGGTTGCTTACCGGCGCAATCATTTCTACGTCGCAGCCTCGTTCTTCGACAACGAACACATGGATACGATTGTCCAGTTCAACGCCCAATTCAACCACGTCAAAACGCACCAGGTTCCTTTTCGCTCACCCTTTGGCATCCAGGGGCTCGAATACCTGCCCGACAGCGACCAGTTCCAGATCCACTCACATGGACAAGATTTCTACCGCATCAATGCTCGTTTCGATCCCAAGTCTCTCATTCGTGGGAAAGCGGCGTTCGAACTCCAGGACCTGGCGCGTCTTGACAACCAGACCCTGTTGATTAACCATCGCGACGCAGCAAAGCTGCTCTTCGTCCGTGTCATTACCAACGGACGTTAATCCGCAAAACCCTCGTTGCGCATCCACTCTACATAACGCGTCGCGTAGGAATCCAGGTTCTCCAGCGAACCGCCTCCACGAATCGAGGAGCACATCTCATAATTCGCGACACCATCAAAGCCACCGTCGCGGAGCCCTTGAAAGAATGCTCTCAGATCAATGAACCCCTCGCCAAACTTGACAGCCCGCACCCAATCTGGCTCTGTCCGTTGGTAATTCACCAGCGCCGGCTGGTACGCATAACGCGGCAACCGGATGTAATCCGCGTTGGTGGTAATCACCGTGTGTGGGGCCAGCTTGCAGGCCGCCTGGTAAAGGTCCTCACCACACAACGCAGGCGCCCAGGCATCGAACCCTGCACCGCAATTCGCGCGGTCCACGTCCGCCAGCAATTCAAGTAACACATCGCTGTGGACACCGAGGTCGTGATGATTTTGAATGGCAATCGTCACACCGTAGGGCTCCGCACGATCACACATCTCCTGCAGGGCTTTGACCATGCCCTGCCAGATGGCCTGCGGTTGCCCGACCGGCGATTCATACGCCGAAAACACGCGCACGATCGAGCAGTCCAGTCCTGCCGCAAGCCGCGCCAATCCCTCGACATAACCGATCTGCATTTCCAGATAGGGCACCTCTGCTGCAGTCGTCGGGGCCAGGTTCACGTACCCACCCACTACATGGCAACGCATGCCCAGTTCGGCCAGCGTCTGACGAACCCCGGCCAGCGTCTCGTCCGTGGTATCGAGTGCCGACAGGTGGGGACGTTTACCTGCCAGCATCACACCGCTGTAACCCAATTCGGCCGCTTTCCCAATGATCTCCGGCATGGCTAACGCGTGTTGCCCCCAGAACCCGGCATAACTCACAGAAAAAAGGCTCAATTGCATGTTCGCTCCCCAGTATCCGAAAGACGCGCCGGCAGTCACCGTTCTTCAGGCCAGCTGCCACTCATTCATTACCCAACTACAAACGATCGGCAACACGTCTCTCGAAGGGATTCTCATCGCGCCCTAAACGGTATCCCATACAAGCAGGTATCGGCTTCCCGCCATCTGCACCCCGTCGCCTGTCCCACGTCGCGTGAAATGCGTTCACAATGCCCGCATCAAAAATCGACGGCGACTGGAATTGCCGGCGCCGGCCACCCAGTAGATTGAAGTGAATATGGGAGTTTTTGGCAACGCGTGGATCATCCGGCAGGTACATCCGACCAATCACATCACCTTTCTTCACACGCTGCCCGACCCGTACCTGGATAAAGGGATCGTAGAATCCAGGGTCCGCCGGATCGACAAAGGGCTCGATACTGTAATGCATTTCGATCGGTGCCCCACCCGCCTGAGCGAAAGCCAGACCAATCCCATACCGTCGATTGGACACGCGACGTTTCAGCGCGGACACATAGATCTCTCGCAGCCGAAACGAATAATCAATCCGCGTAATCACTCCATCCGCGACAGCATAAATGGCCGGAAACCGCTGCACATCTGTGGCCTTGATCCGTTTCGCCAACGGTCGAAAGTAAATATGCGCACCTGTGTGCGGCCGCTCCGCTCGGGTGCCTTTGTAAGGGTGTCCTGTCCGCACCTGGTCCAGGTCGACCACAAACCGATCCGACCGGGACACCTGAAATTTCCGAATATCGGGGAGGCCTGCAGTCGCAGCCTTCCGTTCCCTCGAGGGAAGCGAGCGCGACCGATTTACGGCGGCGTCCACTGGCCCTACGACCGGCGCCGCCAGCAGTGGCAAATACGCGGCCCACCACAAGAACAACTGTGACACGTTCAACTCCTCAACGATTCTACATCGAGTAGACAAGACTCCGACCAGACGTATTACCATCACTCGCCACACGCGTCAGCACATCAACCGGAAACAGGCTCACTGCGACGTTTCCTGCAACAACATCTTCGCGACTTGAGCCAGTTCTTTCCCGCGCACGTTTACGGCGCGGACAATTCCCAGGCGGTCTACGAGCAGACTCGCTGGAATACTGTGCACATCAAATACCACC
>CAZITS010000688.1:0-3730 GCA_964542185.1 uncultured Pirellulaceae bacterium | reverse complement strand
ATGAGTCGGAATAGTTGCGGTGTGGCTTCGGTAGCAGAGACCGCCAACGTTGTGATGCGAGCACCCTTGAATTCAACGCCCATTTGGACGGGCTCGTTGGCTGCCTGGTGGCCAAAGGCAAAGATTGCCAGTTCGTAGTGACCCTGGCTGGGGAAATTAACCTTGGTTGACATGGTGCCGTTGCTGGTCAGCATCTGGCCACCGTGCGCGTATTTTGCTACTGGACCTGTGGTCAATTCCTCCCCACGTAAACGTCTGACGAGCAGACGGTCGGATGCGGGACTGGCCAGTACCTGAGGGCTGATGATGCCAGCCGCTTCAAAATACTTGTCCATCAACACCGGAGGCAGGGAGAGTACATCACCAATATGGTCAAATCCGTACCCCACATCGTCGGCGGGGAAATGAACTGCTGGTTCGTAGTTGACGCCAAACAGGTCGCGCACGGTGTTGCGGTATTCAAACCGATTGAGGCGCCTCAGGGTGACTCGCCCCGGTCGGGCCTCCTGAACGCAATCAAGGCTGGTGGCGGTCTGCTGGATCCAGCTCGCCAGGAAGGCCCGCTCCTCGTCGGTCGGTTGGGGTGCCTCGGCCGGAGGCATGGCCTTGAGAGAGAGTTTCTGTGCGATCAGGGTGGCCAGCTGTGGCGATTTCTTGACGGCCGCGGCGCTGGCCAAGGGCTCCAGGCTAAGATCGCCCGCGGACTCACCGTTGCCGTGGCATTCGAAACAGAGTCGTACCAGGAGCGGGGACACCTGCTTGACGAACGTCTGTTGGCGTTCTGTGGGCGTCGCTGGCTCCGCTCCGGTTAGTATTCCAGCCACAAGTGACGCGGCGAGCACGACGATGCGGGAAGGTGAAGTCATGGCCACGGTCCGGTGGGTTGCAAAACGGGATCCAGGGACTGGCGTCCCTGCGGGCAATTTTCGGCTGCGTGGAGTTGCTGGTCAACCGCAGAAGTGCCTGGACTTTGCTCTGGTAGAGTGGGCACTTCACCCCGCCGACAGCCCGCAGTGGGCCTCCAAATCAAATCGGTTCGTGAGTACTTATCCTGGCAGAATGTGGCTCGCCAGGCAGGGGAACCGTTGTGTCCAATCGGGTTGACGCACTTCGGGTTGCGACGCCTTTGCGATTGGTATACGCTCCCCGAAGGAGCGACCGACATCTATGAGCAAGAATCTTCCGTTAGCGTTAGCCACCTTGCAGGAACTTGCCTTGCTGCTCGTACTGGTGGTGCTTATTGGCGGGGGCCTGCCCGCCGCCGATGCGTTTGGTGGCACGCGCGCTGAGAAATCGGATAATGCTCCGGAAGAGCAAGAGGAAAAGGAAGAGAACGAGCAGGAACAGGAACAGGTGTCGTCGTTGTCGCACGCCAGTCGAGCACGCGAGGCGCGTGGAGTCATTACGCACCGACGTCGAGATGGCGTGCGTTATCGAACCGCCCTTTTGAGGATGGAAGCAAGCGGTGGCCGGGGCCATCGCTTGCCGAATGGACTGCTGGCGCCGTTGGTGCGTTGAGAAAGTCTGCCGCTCTGGTGGCGGCGGATATCCAGCCGACGGTGTGACGGGCGTTCGCGTGTGCCGTGTCGGTGGTTGTCCGAGTTCTCCCACCAAATCATTTTTTTCCCGCGGCAGGGCGCGTGTCCTGGTTTGTGAATCGCTGGAAATGGTCTCGCCTGGAATCTGAGTCGCTCTCTGATGCAAACAAAATCGTCTTCCTCGTCATCGTTCAATGCGTCCGAATTAATACAGAATTTGACCGCCGGGTTAACGGTGAGTTTCGTGGCGATCAGCCTGGGTGCCGCGTTCGGAATCCTGTCGGGCCGCGGCGCGTTCGCCGGAATCCTCTCTGCGGGCGTGATCGCCTTTATTACCTCCCTCTTTGGCGGCACGCGGATTCAGTGTTCAGGACCAACCGGGCCGATGACCGCGGTCACCGTTCTGCTGGTAGCCTATGCATTTGAGCCTGGCAACCAATTCGAAGATCCGGATCGATTCATTAATTTGGTTCTTGTGCTGACCGGCGTGGTCATGGGACTGGCAGCCCTGTTGCGTCTGGGCCGGTTTATCATGCTGGTTCCCAGGACGGTGATTTCCGGTTTCATGAACGGGATCGCGGTGTTGATCTGGGTGGATCAGGTCAAACAGTTGTTCGGCTTGGGCGGAAAGGATCCGATTGGAGGCGACCTGGGGATCAACCTTGGCGTCGCAATCTGTACGCTAGTGCTGGTGTTTCTTGTCCCCAAACTGGTCAAGGGTTATTTGCCGAAAGCGCGGCTCTTTCTGCCCGGTACCATCGTGGCCATTGTGCTGATGACCGCGACAGTGCATTTGATGGGCTGGGCGGCGGCGCCCACGGGAGCGGAACAGGTCAGCGGCGGACAAGCCGAGACCACGGCAACAGGGGACTCCGGTGAAGGAGAAACGCAGGGCAATACCGGCATCGAGCTCACCACGTTGAAAAAACTGGAGTCGTTCGCGGATTTGACCGGTATGGTACGTGAGAATATTCCGAACCAGTGGTCGTGGAGCCTGGTGTTGCTCGGGCTGCCGTGGGCTGGGCAGTTAGCGATGTTGGCGTATCTCGATTCGCTGCTCACAGCGCTGGTTGTGGATAAGAAATTAACGGAGAAAACGGGGGTCGTTGAGCGAACCAATCAGAACCGTGAGTTGGGTGCGCAGGGCGTCGCCAACGCGGTTGTTTCCCTGTTTGGAGGGATTCCCGGTGCGCAGGCGACCATCCGTTCGGTACTGATTCTGAATGAAAACGCGACGTTGCGGCTGGCGGGTGTTTCCGTGGGCGTCTTTGTGGCGATTGAGATGCCGTTGTTGCAAGATTATCTCAGCTTGATTCCCAAGGCCGTCTTCACAGGCGTGCTGTTCAAGGTCGGGTATGACGTCTTCGATTGGCCACCCGTGACGACGTGGCTGGCCAATTTGAAGGGGGGGGGCACGCCGCCAACAGATGCGGAAGCAGCTCGCGTGGACAGCTGGGATATGCTGTTCATCGGTGGTACGACAATCGTCACGGCGCTGGTGAACCTCAACCTGGCCGTCGTCACTTTCACCATTCTGTTCTATGTGGTTCGGATCTGGCGGCCGCTCTCCGATTTGGGGGCACGCGAAGCTGCCGCGGCCGAGGCGGCAGCAGAGGCGTCGGCAGAGCAGGTCCCCTAACCGGGACGCCAGTGGGAAATCGTCGGTCGGTTGCCTTGCGGTCAGCCGGGTAACATGCCGCTGTCCGTGTTGCGCAGGTCGTTGAGGCGAGACGCCGCGGCCGCCGGTCCGGCTGTATAACGGGTTGGCCACGCACGCACGAGACGCGGCCCAGGTTGGCGGTTGACTTGCTGTCCGACGCTCAGGCCAGCAGACCTGGAATCACCCTGCCCGGCTGACCGTCAAGGAGGGTCTGCAGACGCCCGTTCTGCTTATAGGTGAGTGTGTCGGCGCTGAGTCCGAACAGGTGCAGCAGAGTTTTGTGGTAGTCGTAGTGGTTCACGATATTCGCCTCCGCCCGATGTCCAAATTCGTCGGTGGTGCCATACGTGCCACCTGCTTTGAAACCGCCACCCGCCATCCACATGCTGAATCCGTACGTGTTATGGTCACGGCCAAAGTTGGCGATGCCGGTGTCGTTTTGAATGACTGGTAGCCGTCCCATCTCACCACCCCAGTGGACGACCGTGGTGTCGAGCAGGCCACGCTGTTTGAGGTCTGCTACCAACGCTGC
>CAZITS010000687.1:0-3730 GCA_964542185.1 uncultured Pirellulaceae bacterium | reverse complement strand
TTTTCTCTGATTGCCTACGGGTTCGCATCGGAGCTCGCCTCTCCTGCCTGACTCGAGCACCCCGACCAACGATTCCTCTGGCGTGGTCGCTCGAACGCCACTGTCTCGCCACCCGCAATCGTCGTCAGGTTTTTGAGCACCGCTGGCGACATGTCGGGTTGGCACCGGTATACAGAAATATTGTTCGCTAACACCATCCCCGGTCCGCGTGGATGTGGGCTGGAGATACTCGGAGTACCAGGATCATTGATCACGAAACTCATGTCCGCCACATCCAGGTCGCGCGGCTCCATCCAGTGAATCGTCGAATTGGCAATTTCCACCAGGAGGATGGTCCGCTCCACGCCGTCCCGGAAATCCGAGACCGAGGTGGACTGTGTGCCGGGAAACGCCGTACCAGGGCCGCTGATCACCACATAGTTCGTGAATTGAACATCTCCTGCACTCAGTCCGCTGGGGCATCGAAAATAAGGCGGGGTCCGCGCAGCCAGACGCATGTTCTGAGGACTATCCCAGGAGGCGTTCAGATCGAATTCGTCATACAGTTCGGTAAATCCAAGCCACGGCAGCAGCAAGACGCGCCAACTGTACAGCGGCGTACCCTCCTCATCCGACACCACCGCTGGAGGAAACGCCTCATAAGTATCGTGGTAGCAGTACAACGCAAAAGCGATTTGATTGAGACAACTTTGACACGCCATTGCACGTGCGGATTCCCGCGCCTTGGAAACCTGGTTGAACAACCACCAGCCACTCAACACCACCAGGATCAGGCACAGCGCGCATCCTCGGTACCTCGTGCGACGCACTCGTGGCGGACTCGCCTTTCGTTCATCCACACCATCACCTCACATTCGCTATTTGTACAGCGCCTATTTGTACAACGCTGTGATCGGAAACACCCGCAAGGTCCAGTACGCGCCGGCCTCTGGTCCAAACTTCGGGTTGCGGTCGTAATGCACCAGGATGTTGTCACCGTGGAAATGAATATTGGGGTAATCCGCTGAGGCAAAATCAGTGGGAATCTCACCGACAAAGGCTCTGATCGCGACATGTCCAGTCACGGGACTCGGCTCCAGCAAACCGACGGCCGGCAGGTGGGAACGAAAGAGGGTTTTGCCCTGTTTCCAGGTCCGTCCTTCATCCTGGGAAATCGCCACCGAAAGACGGTTTCGTTCGTATCCGCTGCGGATTTCCTCGTGGGACGCCTGATTCCAGACAACGACCAGGTCTTTGGTCTGGGGTATGCGCCGAATCATGCAAGGTGCGTAAGCGGAAGCCAGTCCAGCTGGTTCAGGCGGCCCCCAGTTCTCACCACCATCGGCACTATAAACCCGATAGAGTTGACCGATCGTCGTCCGACACAGCATCAGGATGCGGCCGTCCTTCAACTCGACCACCACCGGTTCATCGCAGGGAAAACAACCCATGCGACTCTCTCGATCCCATCCGAAGACATACCCACGACTCTTGCGCCACGTCAACCCCTCGTCATCCGACAGGTAGCAGAACGTAATGTCCATTTCCGGGTAGGTCGTGTGGCCGGCGATCTTCCGTCGCTTCCCATCCACCAGCCCATAGGCTCCCGATCCGGGCGGGCGACTGGCGGTAAAACTCGTGCGGACCGGCAGGATTAACCGCCCCCTGCGCGTTTGAATCAACGTGTCCACGTGGGGAATACCGTGCGTGCGGTAACGATTCATCGCCACCGCGGGTGACCATGACTCTCCCTCGTCAGCAGACGTGGCAAAGGCCACCGTCACACTACGAAAATTCTCCGCGTCAGCTCCCACGTTGGGAATCCCGTCGACCCGCACCAGAATGACACCGAGTTTCCCCGAGCTTAACCGCAGTATCGCTTTGATTCCCATCTCGGGATGTGCCACAAACGGTTGCGGCCGTGACCAGGTCAGGCCGCCGTCGTTCGACCGTCGCGCACGATCGCCCCGCACCGCGAGGATCGTGCCATCCTGGAGTGTCACAAACGAGGGCCACCCCCCACAGACATCGACGTGGGTTACCCCAGCGGTCAATTCCAGCGGTTCGGACGCGCTACCACTCAGCACCGGCAAGCAACCCCACAGCACCCCCGCGTGACATAGCAGCCGAAGTGCCAATCTTATGTTTCGCATCAGCCTGTTTCTCCTGGAGAAGTTCTCATCCCACACCGCACACCCATAATCCCCCATCCAGCCTCATCTTCAGCAGCCGTAGCGCACATCGAGTCCCACCTTTTCGACCACGTCTCCGGGAACGCACAGATGGAGGTTATTGGCCCCCCTTACGACACAGGAAGGGTCCACGTCGCAAATCCGCCGACGCCGATTCACAGCCGCCAGGTGCGACTCCGACAGGACAATCTCGTGGTCGACAGGCCACGTAGCCTGTTGCGGTTGCTCGACGAACAAGGGCGCAGCAGCGCCCACGAGATAACACCAGACGAGATGTTGAACCTGGTACATACCATGTCGTCCCAGTAAAATGGCTTCCCAGTGTGTACCGCGACTCTGGTTTGACCTCGCGCGGTGAGCGACCACTTCCGTGGACACGGCGACGGCCCGTGAACACGCTCAGTTTACCCCAGATTCCACAGCATGGCGCTGCGCGGCGGGCTCCGTTCCAACTTGACCTGCCAAGGCAATTGAACGAGATTGGCAAGGCAGAGGGCTGCCTGGGCAACCTGCTTTGCCGTGTTCTCGAGCAGATTCCAGCCCGCTGGACACAACCCTTTCCCCATTCCGCAACCAGGATCCGCGATGCACACCATCAGTCGACGCCACCTTTTGAAATCTGCCAGCATCGCCACCACGGGACTGGCCCTGTCGCAACTGGTTGATGGGTCTGACCTCGCTGCCGCCGAGACTCGTACGCGCGACTCGCTGCCACTGCAACTCTACCGGAGTCTCAGCGAGGAACAACGACAGAAAGTCTGCTTGCCAGCCAACCACCCGCGGCGTGGCTTCATCAGCAATTGGTGGTACATCCATCCGGAACATCGGATCCCCAGCACGTTCACCGCGGAACAGCAGGAGTTAATCCAGGTCATCTTTGACGCGCTGCACAGCGAGCCACATCGCGAGGCGGTCAACAACCAGGTTCTGGTCGACCAGTATGGAAAACCCAAGAACGCCCCGTCAGTCGGCTTTTTCGGCGCACCTGCGGATCCTGACTTTGAGTTCATCTACACCGGACACCATGTCACCCGGCGTTGCCATGCCTCCAGCGACCAGGGGCACGGTTTTGGCGGTCGCCCCATTTTTTATGGACACTTCCCCAAAGACTTTAACGAGACCAAGGACCATCCTGGCAACGCATACTGGTATCAGGGCAAGATCTTCAACGAGTTTGTGCAAGGGCTGGACGGCAAACAGCAAACGCAGGCGCTGGCCAAAACCGAACCGCGCAAGGAACGGCCCAACACCGTGATCGCCATGCAAAAACAGGATTTCCCGGGGCTCTGTGGCGCGGACCTGAGCAGCGATCAGCAGGACCTGCTGACCCAGACCATGGGCAAGATGCTAGCCATGTTCCGCGGTGACGATGTCACCGCCACTCTCAAGACCATCTCCGACAAGCAGATGATCGAAAGCCTCTTTGTCTCGTATTACGACGGCAAGTACGACATCGGTGGCGACAAGGTCTGGGACACCTGGCAAATTGAAGGTCCGGAAATGGTCTGGTACTTCCGCGGTCAGCCAGACATCCACAGCTGCTTCGACCTCGAGGCCTG
>CAZITS010000686.1:0-3733 GCA_964542185.1 uncultured Pirellulaceae bacterium | reverse complement strand
CCGGGAAGGCGCCCAGATTGCGCACTTTTCAGAATCCGCGTTGTCTGGATATTTGGGTGTCGATGTGGCGGGCGAAGGATAACTGGACTGGGACGCCTTACGTCATGCCACCGAACGTATTCAGGAGGCGGCGCGGCGGTTGAAAATGTGGGTCGCCCTCGGCTCGACGCATCAGTTGTCGCCCGGTGTTCGGCCTCATAATTCGGTCTACGTGATCGATGCGCGTGGTCGGATTGTAGGCCGTTATGACAAGCGTTATTGCACGGGGGAGATGCGTCCCACGCCGACATTTGATCTGGCGCACTATTCTCCGGGTGATCATTTCACGACGTTCAAGATCGGCGGTGTGCGATGTGGAGTATTGATTTGCTACGACTATCGATTTCCCGAATTGTACCGGGAGTATCGCAGGCTGGGTGTGGAAGTACTCTTGCAGTCATTCCATAATGCGCGGGCGACCGTGGTGGACGACCCGAAATACAATATCTGGAAGACAATTGTTCCCGCCACGATGTCGTGCCGCGCTGCCGAAAACTATTTTTGGATTAGCGCCAATAACAGTACCACTCGACCTTCCAGGTGGGCCAGTTTTGCGGTTCGCCCGGATGGGCAGGTAGTCGGTCGCTTGAAGCTCCATCGGTCAGGTGTTTTGCTCACCGAGATGCAGGTAGGTCCTGGGTATTTTGACGCGGCCGGCCCCTGGCGCGAGAGCACCTTGAAAGGGCAGTTGCACAGTGGCCGGTTAGTGGACGATCCCCGATCGCGCGATGTGACGTGCTTGTAATCCCGGTGATCACCAGACGGTCAATTCGACGCGATGTTGGTCGAGCGCTGCACGCTCCTGTTCGTTGAGAGACCACCCGAATGCTCCTAGATTATCGTCTAGTTGAGTGATCGTGTCCGCACCAGTAATGGCCACGCTGACGTGCGGTTGGGAGAGAACCCAGTTGAGAGCCAATTGAGGCATGGTGACGCCGCGGCCCTGGGCGGTATGACGAACGGCATTCAGCAGGTCCGCTGACGGACCCTGCATGATGGTGTCGAATTCCGGACGCCGAGCGTCCCACAGCGACCCGGCAGGAGGCGCGGTGCCAGGTTGGTAATGCCCGCTCAGCAGGCCAACAGCAAGTGGACTATAGGCCATCAATCCGAGTCCTTGGTCCTCGACGAGCGGTAGCATTTCCCGTTCGAGTTGACGGTTAAGGAGGCTGTAGTTGTTTTGTGAGCAGATGGGACGAGTGATCTCCAGTCGTTCACATGTCCAAAGCGCTTTACAGAGTTGCCATGCCTGGTAATTGCAGCATCCGACGTGCCGCACTTTGCCGCTCTTGACCAGTTTGTCCAACGCGGCGAAGGTTTCCTCCAAGGGGGTGAGATGGTCAAAGACGTGCAACAGATAAAGATCAATTGTGTCAGTCCGCAAACGCCTCAGGGACTGTTCGGCTTGCAGTATGATGTTGGCTGAACTGGCACCACCGCCATCGAATCCGAGGCCAACTTCGGCACCCACTTTGGTCGTGATCACAACCTCCTGGCGGTGCTGGGACAGGACGCGCCCGAGAATTTCTTCGGAGCTGCCATGTTCATTTGGCGCACCAGTCAGGAGGCGGTATTTGTTGGCGCAGTCAATGAAATTGATCCCTGAGGCGATGGCGTGTTCGACCAGGCGTTGGGCCTCGCGTTCTGACGCCTGGCCGCGAAACCCAAGTCCCAGCGCGAGACGTGAAACGTGTAAATCGGTGTTGCCCAGATTGGTATACTGCACGTAATGCTCTCGAAATCAGGGGCGTGCGTCAGCAGGATGTCCAGAGTATTCCCCATCATAACCAAACAAGTGCCGTGGCCCTGGCAGGTATCCGCATGGCGCCGGTAGAGGGGGAAGTTTGCTGGCGTGGTGGCCGACCGCTCCAGCAGGCGTGCGGACTTTCGTGGTCAAGTTGGATGTTTTCTGCGGCAAGTGAAAAGACATGAATGTGGGCGTGTCCTGCGTGCCAAGCGGGACTGTGGTCAAGTCGGACAGGTGGCTGCCCGGATGATGCCGTTGTTGCTTTGGGCAAGGGTGGATCTAGGTGTGGAAGAGGAACCGCACCAGACCAACGGCGCGCTGGAAGTGGTTCCTCAGCGGTCACCCCAGCCCAATTACGGAGTTCCGCTCTCACCAATGGTGCGGGGACAGGTGCGTGGTGGCGGGTGCCAATGGACGGCAACTGCCGCGTTAAGAAGAAGTGGAGGTCCGGAGCCTGCTGGCCCAACGGTCAGCTTTACAGGTCAGGCCGATTCGGAAGAGGCTTTCTCGGCACGACGGGCGCGGCCTGCAGCACGGAAGGACTGAATACAGGCCACGACATAAGCGGCGCTGAGGATTCCCATGACAACTGTCATCGTCAGGCCCAGAGCGCTGGCGTTCCCACTAGCCAGGGCGCGGGCGAGGTTTCCCAAGGCGCCCAGTACGCCGATCAGGCCAACCAGGGCAGACATGTGCATGGCGTGCATGCGTGCGGATTCCTTGATGGCCGAGATCACGCCACAGAGCACGAGTAGTGCACCGACTACCGAGGGGATAAAGGCGGTGAGGCTTTTACTGTCGGCGTCTGCCATGAAATAACCGGCAGCTCCGTTGAGGATCAGCAGAATTCCGAAAACGTAAGCATAGGTCACCATAGTGTCGTTCCCACAAAGGTCGGCAGGGTACGGGGCGGCCGACAAGCCAACGTGTCGACCCTGAATCCACTATAGGGAGTGGGGATCGCTACGGGAAGGTCGGCAGTACACCTGAAAGTGCGGGTACCTGCCAAGGCAGTGCGTGGCTCGTCGATGGGTGGCCTGGTGTTCTATAATCAGAACCTATGAACAAATCGTTGTTGATTATCAATATTGCCGGCCTCGGCGCGGAGGCCATTACTTCGGCGACGCCGAATCTGTTGCGACTGAGTGAAGTGGGGGGGCGACTGGCGGTTCAGCCGCCGGTGCCGGCGCTGACGAGTGTTTCCCAGGCCACACTTTTGACCGGAACAAGACCGGTTCAGCACGGCATCGTTGCCAATGGGTGGTATTTTCGTGAATTGGCCGAGGTGCTTAACTGGCAGCGTTCCGCGCAACTCCTGACGGGTACCCCGTTGTGGGAAGCCTTTCGCGAGCGCGAGCCTGCGGTCCGCTGCGCGAACCTGTTCTGGCGCTATGCGACGCATTCGTCAGCAGACCTCAATGTCACGGAACGCCCTGCCTACTGGGCAGATGGGCGGAAGTCGCCGGACATCTACACGGAACCATCCACGGTGCGCGATGAACTGGTCGAACGTCTGGGGCCATTTCCCCTGTTCCGCTTCTGGGGACCAGCAGCGGATATCACTTCGACGCGCTGGATTGCCGATGCGACGCTCCATGTGCTGGGCCAGCAACGGTTTGGCGTGATTCTGACCTATTTGCCCCACTTGGACTACGATCACCAGCGTTATGGACCCGATTCGCCGCAGGGTGCTGCAGCGTTGCAGGCGGTCGATCGGGAAGCGGGGCGGTTGATTGATGCCGCACAGGAGGCTGGCCTGCGCGTGGCAGTGTTGTCTGATTATGCCTTCGAAAAAGTATCGCAACCGGTCTACCTCAATCGTGTACTGCGTGAGTCTGGTTGGTTGCGGGTGCAGCGTGCCGAGAATGGAGAACTCCTGGAGCCGGGTGCTTCAGTCGCATTTGCCGTCTGCGACCAGCAGGTGGCGCACATCTACGTGAACCGGCC
>CAZITS010000685.1:0-3740 GCA_964542185.1 uncultured Pirellulaceae bacterium | reverse complement strand
AGAAGGAGGAGGGGGAGGCGCTGACCAACACACCTGAGTTAGTCGACGGTCCAGTAAGGGCCGTCTATCACTTCTTGGGGAACCTCCTGGGCACCCACGAAGTCGAGCCGCTGGCAGCCTGGTTGATGGGAGGTTCCAGCCTGTTGATGATCCTGGCGACACTGTTCTTCGCCTGGCATTTTCGTGATCTGCTGTCGGTCAAAATCCTGCGTTTGATCACTCTGGCAACGTTGTTGTTCTATGTCGGAAATGTGATCCCAACCAATATGAATCTCTACTCCAAAAGTGTGCTCGGCGTGGACCCGGCGGAATATGCGGGCTATCAGAACCTGATGCGTTTCTCGTTCAAGGCGCTCGCCGGATTGGGACTGGGGTGGTTACTGGTAAAAACCAATCCCCGCTCAGGAATTCTGGTCACAGCAACACTCTACCTGGCAGCATTGAGCTGGGCGATGGTGGCCACCGGAAAAGTCTATTTGGTTGCGTTTGGGATTTTTGGTGCCGGTGAACTGATCGGGGTCTACGCACCAAACTACATGCTGTCCGCTTGTCGCCAGGATCAGATGAAACGGGGCCAGGTGTTGATGAATCTGCTGATGGGACCGGTCGGTCAAATGGGAATCGTCTTTGGCTGGGTGGCGACCACGGTCGATCAGCGCCGGTGGTCCCTGCTGGGCCAAACCAGCCAGGCATTCGGATTTCAGGTCAGTTTTGCGTTGTGTGGACTGTTCCTGATCGCGGGCATACTACTCGTTCTGTTCCGGTTTCCGACCGACCCGGGAACTTCTCGCGCAACCAGCCTGGGTCAACATCCAGTTGACTGATTCCCACAGGTCGGCAGAAACCAACCGCTGCATCCGCCCAGTGGCGATCTGGCGCGGAACTATTCGTCTGGCTCGGAAGACCTGTGCCGCAGGGGGCGCCCCGCCAGGCGATCGGTCGGTTTTCCAGCGCGAATCGCCGGCTGCCCGTTGACCCACACCCACGGTACACCGAGCGAATCCAGAAAAGGCTCATCGTAAGTCGCGCGATCGGCAACTGTGGCGGGATCAAACACCACCACGTCGGCAAAATAACCGACACGCAAATAGCCGCGATCCACCATTCCCAGGATATCGGCCGGCAACCCACTGCAGCTGCGAACGGCTCGCTCCAGCGAAAGAACTCGCTCGGTACGCCGATAGTGTCCCAACTTGCGGGAAAAAGTGCCGTAACTACGGGGGTGGGGTCGCTGCGAACTGGGCCGTTTCACGCTTCCGTCGGAGGCGGTGGCAACCCAGGGAAGCTGCATCACAAATCGCACATCCTCTGGGCTCATGCCAAAATTCACGGCTCCAGCACCACCCGTCTGGAGAATTTTCCAGGCCACATCCACGACAGTGCAGTTCTCATGCCGGGCGATTTCAGCAAGACGCTTGCCCACCCAGTCTGAGCGGGGCGAATAGGAGACAATCTGAATGGGACCACGCATCTGCAAATGGTCGGCCACCTGTTTGCGCCATTGCGTTTGTTGCTGCGGATCTCGCAGACGGGCCAGCATGGCGTCGCGACCACCGGCACGCACTGCCGGTTCCAAGAGCATGGCCTCCAGCGACGTGGAAGAAGCCAGGTAGGGATACTGGTCAGCCGTCACCGGTTGCCCCGCCTCCCGCGCCCTGGCAATCCGCTGCGCCGCCAGGCGCACCGTCCCCCAGTTCGGCTTTCCCACAACTTTGAAGTGTGAGATATGAACCGGCAGCTGGGCCTGCTGGCCAATGCGCAGTGCCTCTTCAATCGACTCCAGCAGACGTTCACGTTCATTACGAATGTGGCTGGCGTACAGTCCGCCATGCGTTGCCACCACACGTGCCAGCGCAACAATCTCTTTCGTCGTTGCGTAGGCGCCCGGAACGTACATCAGACCTGTGGACATTCCCCAAGCACCCTCGCGCATGCCACGTGCCACTAGTCGCTTCATCTGCTCCAGTTCTGTTGTTGTCGGCGGACGTTTACCGGGCCCCACAACCCGACGCCGCAAACTGCCTTGCGGAATCAAGTGCACCACATTCACGCCCGCACCGTGCTGTTCCACCTGGCCCAGATAGTCTGCCACATCGAGTTTGCCACCACCGCAATTCCCCGTCACGATCGTCGTACAACCTTGCGTCAGATAATTGCGGGCCAATCGCGTCTGGGGTTCGACAATGCGGCTGTCACTATGGTTATGCAGATCGATGAAACCGGGAGCCACGACCTTGCCGCGACAATCGATGACCAGCTTCGCGCGACCCTCAAACCGCCCGACGGCAACGATCCGGTCTCCCTGGATCGCCAGATCCCCGGCTACCGGCGGATCAGCAGTACCATCAGCGAGGATTCCACCTCGCAATAGCAGATCCACCTCGCGTGGACCCGAGTCCGCTCCCAGGCAGGCCGTCGCGGCCGTCAGCAGAACGCCGACGGCACAAATCGCGGCAATGAACTTGACGCTCGCCCGGTGACACCTTGCCGTAACATTCCCACATATAATTTCTGAACGCGCAATCACGGTGTGGCCTCCAGATCAATCTCGATCCGTGCTACCGCATCGCGCGGTAACGGCCGCAAGCCCGACAGCGAGCGACCACGCGGGTGATCGCGCCCCACGTTCAATCGGTACGTCCCCGGCTCATAGACCGGTGCGCGCCAACGTTTTTCCTGTACACGGATGGTGTACAACACCTCTGCGGTCGTTTCCTGGACGACTTGCACGACAGGTTTCTGGACTCCTTTGACCACGATCTCCGGTAGCCAGCCAACCGGTTTGCGACCGTCATTGTCACGCATCTTGAACTGGATGGGCCAACCCGGGAATTGCGCCGCATCGCCGTCTCGCACATCGGCAAATCGCGGCCAACATTCGATCGTGATGGTCTGTTTCGGTTTATGGAAACGGACAATTCCATAACCGTCAGCTCGTTGTTGCGGATCGCGACGATCTACGGGATTGGCATAGGCCATCATGGTCAGGCGATTACCTAAACCGTCTCGATAATCACCTGTCCAGGGAAGCCGACTGCCCTCCAAGGGACGGTTCCCCGGGCGGTCGTTCAGCGGCCGCCACCAGCGACCGTAAATCGTGTTCACCATCGCCGGACACGTAAAGCCGACCGGCCCATCGCGAAACTGGTCGATCCCGTGTTGCACGACGACGGCGAGATGCTGGTCACCGCACAGGTGCGGAGCCCAAGCGCGCCGAATCGCACGGAGGGCATGATTGCGGGGCGTTTGCGGCCAACCATTACAGTCCAGATCGGCTAACAGTCGATTCTCTGGACGTCCATGTAAATGAACGGCTCCGCAAAAAGCTGTCTGAGACAGGACACATTTCATCGCCGTACCCGACCAATCTTCGCCCCAGGACCGCAGGAACTGTAGCTGACGATCACCCAACAGTTTGAGACCGGGTACGTCAACAGATGAACGATCGTAGTTCGGATCGGTAATGTGGTCCGGACGCGGCCCCTGCCGGGGAATTTTACCCGCCGGTCCGGTCTTGAACTTCCGATCTTCCAGGATCGCAAAGTCGATTCCTCCGACCCGCAATCTGGTGTAATAGACACCGATGCCACGCTCGATGGGTGTCGCATCATGAGCATCGGGTAAGTGCCACGTCTGACAACGCTGGACCATGTTGACGTACTCGACAGGGAAAAAATACCCACCAGAATTTCCGGCTGGAGATTGGGCGACCTTGCCACTTTCGCCCCAGATATTCGCCT
>CAZITS010000684.1:0-3742 GCA_964542185.1 uncultured Pirellulaceae bacterium | reverse complement strand
GCACCACTGTAGTCAGCAACCGCACGATCGTAGGACCGCTTCTTGGCATAAGTAAATCCGCGACTCCGGTACGCCCGGACATTCTTGTCATCAAGACGAATCGCCTTGTCATAATCGGCGATGGCGCGGCGCAAGTTGCCTGATTTGCGGAATGCGTTTCCCCGGACACAATATCGATGTGAGTTGTCAGGATCGATCTCAATCGCTTTTGTGTAGTCGGCGATCTCCTGTTCCCGGTCACCTGCGTCATACCAGGCGACTCCTCGGTTGTAGTACGCGCGGGCGTTTTCCGGATCCATGCTTAAAGCCCGGTTGTAGTCAGCAATCGCACGTTCAATGTCACCCGCATTACGGTGCGCGACACCACGCCCCACATAAGCCCGAGCGTTCCGTGGATCGAGGCGAATGGCCGCATCGTAATCAGCAATCGCGCGGATGGTGTCCCCCTTTCGGTCGTAGGCTCTTCCCCGGTTGTAGTAGGGTCGTGGGTTCTCCGCATCCAGTCGAATCACTTCACTGAAATCTTCAATGGCCAGGTCAAGCTCGTTCTCTCTGCTGTACAACACCCCCCGGTGGCTGTACAGACCGGGAGTATTGTGCTGGAAACGGATCGCCTGCGAGAGATCAGCGATGGCCTTATCGGCTTTACCTTGAGCCTTGTAAGCCTTCCCACGGCTCAAGTAACCAATGGCATCGTCCGGCCGCAGCCGCACAACCTCACTAAAATCTGCGATCGCCGGCGTTAGTTCACCCTGCCTTTGCGCAGCGCGACCTCGATAAAGATACCCGTTTCCCACCTCGGGGCAGAGCCGAATGTATTCACCAAAGTCCTCCATGGCACGACGGTAGTCACCTTGTCGGCTATACGCGAGTCCGCGATTGAAATAGGCCCTGTCAAAATCCGCATCCATGCGGATCGCTTTGTCGTAATCCGCCACCGCGGCCTCGTAATTCCCTTCTCTGGAATTGGCCAGCCCACGCGCAAACAAGGCAATCGGCTGCTCCGGATCCAGTTCGATAGCCCGGTCAATATCAGCCATGGCGCCGTCGACATCCCCAAACTTCTCGCGAACCTTTCCCCGTTGCCAATACCCCTTGGACCATTTCGGAGCCAGACGAATCACATCCCCGAAATTCTCAATCGCCTGTTCAAATTGCCCCAGTTTGTCGAACGTCCTCCCGCGACGATAGTAGCTCCAGGGATCCTCCGGACGAAGAGGTACAACTGCATTGAAATCCACTAACGCACGCTCATGGTCACCCAGTTTGGTGTGGACGTTGCCGCGATTGGTATGGGCAGGGGCAAAATCGGGATCGATTTCAAGCGCACGGGTGTAGTTCTCCAGCGCCGTGTCGAAATCACCTTGGCTGGCGTAGACCAAACCTCGACCATTGTGGGCTGCAACATTCTCGGGGTCGTGTTCAATCGCCTGCGTATAATCAGAAATCGCCTGTGCCGTGTCTCCGAGATTTCGGTGGACGCTCCCTCGGCTACGGTATCCGTTTGCATCGGTAGGATTAAGCCGAATACATTCATCAAAATCCGTGGTGGCCAGTTTCAACTGTTCCTGCCGCTCGTAAGCACAACCACGATGATAAAAACCAGCGCTGTCTTCCGGGCGGAGGCGAATCACCTCGTCATAGTCCTTGACCGCACTAACATGATCACCTTGTTTACTATGTGCTTTTCCACGATTGAGGTACGCCTCCGCAAAATAGGCGTCGACACGAATCGCTTTGGAGTAATCACTAACCGCAGCATCTGTCTCCCCTAATTCAAAAGAGACCTGCCCGCGCCTGTTGAAATTCCTGGCATTTTCAGGATCCAAGGCAATCGCCTGTGCGTAATCCTGCCTGGCAAGCTGCAGTTCACCAGACTGCTGATATGCTGTGCCGCGACCGATAAACACGTAGGGCCTTTCGGCATCGCGTTCGATAGACAGACCATAATCCTTGATCGCCAGATCATGCTTCCGCTGGCTCTTGTACTCTCTGGCGCGATAGTAATATCCACTCGCACTCTCGGGGCGCAAACGGATAACTTCATCGAAGTCTTTCACTGCATTTTCATGGTCATCCAGTTTGCGATACGCATTGCCACGATTGATATACGCCTCCACGAAATCCGGGTCACTGTCGATCGCTTGTGCGTAGTCCTTAATCGCCTTACGCGTGTCACCCTGTTCAAAGTGGGCCTCGCCGCGGTAGTTTAACGTAGTGGCGTTTTCAGGATCCAAGGCAATCGCGTTTGTGTAATCAGAGATCGCTGCCGCGACGTCTCCAAGGCTCTGGTGAACTCGTGCACGGTTACGGTGTCCACTCGCGTATTCGGGCCTCATCCGAATCAACTCACCATAATTCGCCAAGGCTTCTTCAAACCGACCGCAACGTTCATAAGCCCTGCCACGGTGGTAGTAGCCAGCACTGTCTTTCGGACGGAGACGCACAACTTCCCCGTAATCCTTGATCGCATCATCGTGGTCACCCCGCTTGCTGTGTGCGGCACCCCGATTGACATAGGCCTGTGCGAAATCCGGATCGATACGAATTGCCTTACTGTAATCGCTAACCGCGGTGTCCGTGTCGCCTAGTTCGAAGTGGACCTGCCCCCGCCTGTTGTAAGTCCTGGCATTTTGGCGATCCAGGGAAATAGCCTCGTTGTAATCCTCCACAGCCCGTTCCAGTTCACCGCCATGCCGGTACGCCATTCCACGGGAAATGTAGACACGTGGCTGTTTTGAGTCGAACTTAATGGAACGGCTGTAATCAGCGATCGCCGCTTGCATATCTTTTGTCTTTGCCGCGTATAGAGTCCCCCTCTTGTAATACGCCTTGGCATGCTTTGGATCGATTTCGATCGCCTGGCTATAGTCCTCTAGTGCCTGCTCGACTCGCTTCAGTCTCGCATGCAACATGCCGCGGTTGTAGAAAACATCCGCGTGGTCTGCGTCGCTTTGTGGGTCCCCTGTATAAATTTGGATCGCGGCATCCCAATCGGCAAAGGCACGATCGATTTCGTTCTTGTTGGCATAGACAACACCACGACTGTTCAGCGCCTCAGCGAATTGCGGATCAAGACGTAACGCCTCTGTGTAATCGGCAATCGCCCGCTTGCTATGTCCTAGCCTCTGGTTCGATTGTCCGCGATTAAAAAACGCCGGTGCCAAATCGGCATCATTGCGAATGGCAGCGTTGTAGTCCGCAATCGCCCGTGCGTCGTCTTTCTTCTTCGCATAACACTGGCCGCGTTTGTGGAGCGCAAGGGCACTCTCGGGGTCAAGTCGTAACGCCTCATTGAATTTGGCAATCGCAGCCGTGTAGGATCCCCAAGCCAAAAGGGAATCACCTTTTTCAATAAGGTCATCAAATCCAACGAGGTCATCGAATTCGTTGAATCCAACAAGATCGTCGAATGCGTCGTCCCTGGGACTCATAAGAACCACTCGCCATGGTTTCGCAAAAGTAACCCTGCACGATACGCCACACACCCGCCTGAAAAACAACCCCCAGGCCCTGCTACTAATATACATGGTCCGAGCACGCGCAGCAGAGATTCCTGGCCATCTCACGCCCTCGCCTGACAACGTCTGTAATGGCAGCAGCGCGGTCTACCACTTCTACTGCAGATGAACTGCCCTGCAGCAGGCGTAAGCGACTGTTGACCAGCCAGGCACCGCTCTCAATGCACCACGCGCTGTTTGACACAGTCGTCAGCACTGCCATAACCTGAACACAGGGGAAT
>CAZITS010000683.1:0-3758 GCA_964542185.1 uncultured Pirellulaceae bacterium | reverse complement strand
GGGATGTGCCTGGCGTTACTCGCCGCCTACAGCCGTCGTCTGCAACCAAATCGAATTGTTCAAATCGCCACGCGGGTGGCCAGCCTGGGTTACGCCATTCCTGGCGGCGTCATTGCGATCGGATTACTGGGACCTTTGCTATCAGTCGAATTGGGTTTCAATGAACTTTGTGAACACCTGTTCGATTGGACCCCCGGTTTTCTGTTCACGGGTACGATTCTGGGAGTCTTAGTGGGATATCAAACTCGGTTCCTGGCAGTCGCGCTCAACCTGATTCAGGCAGGCTTGACGCGTATTCGAACCTCACTGGATGACGCAGCGACGACACTGGGGGTCGCACCCAGCCGAACCCTGATGCGCGTCCATGCGCCACTGCTGCGGGGCAGCATGTTGTGTGCGTTGTTGCTGGTTTTTGTCGACGCACTCAAGGAACTACCTGTCACGCTGATCTTGCGGCCATTCGATTTTGAGACACTGGCAGTGCGCGTGTATCAACTGGCTTCAGACGAACGATTGGACGAGGCCTCCACCGGCGGCCTGGCAATGATTGTTACCGGGCTGATTCCGGTGATTGTCCTGTCCCAGCTGATGGCGCGGGCGCGTCCCGGAAAGAGCAGCAGCGAGGCGATGTCATGAGTGGTCCTTCTCCAGTCAGTCAACTGCGCGTCGAACAGGTAACTCATTCGTATGGGCGCACCACCGTG
The DNA here is from genome assembly GCA_964542185.1 of uncultured Pirellulaceae bacterium. Lineage (GTDB taxonomy): Bacteria > Planctomycetota > Planctomycetia > Pirellulales > Pirellulaceae > UBA9264. Next base: position 3,054 of record CAZITS010000683.1, on the reverse strand, counting down.
GTGCGGGACGTCAGTCCGGATGTGGAAGCCGGTCAGGTCCACTGTCTTTTGGGCCCCTCGGGCAGTGGCAAGTCGACACTGCTGCGCGTCATCGCCGGGCTGGAGACACCGGACAGCGGTGCCGTTTCCATTGGGAGTGTGCAAGTCACGGGAAAACAAATCTCCGTACGTCCGGAACAACGAGCCATTGGCTTTGTGTTCCAGGATTACGCGTTATTTCCACATCTCAATGTGCAACGCAATATTCTCTACGGCATGCCCCGTGGGACCCGTGCTGAACGTCACGACAAGGTGAACTCACTGCTGGAACGAGTCGAGCTGGCTGACGCGGCGAGTGCCATGCCGCATACCCTCAGCGGGGGCGAGCAGCAGCGTGTCGCACTGGCGCGGGCGCTGGCACGCGAACCGGCTGTGATGTTATTGGATGAGCCGTTTTCCAGTCTTGATGTACGACTCCGAGCCGAGGTCCGCGAAACAACGCTGAGAGTATTACGGGAATTCAATACAGCCACGCTGATGGTGACTCATGATCCACAGGAATCGATGCGCTGTGCCGATCTGGTCAGCGTGATCCGGGCTGGACAGATCATCCAAACGGCCACGCCCCAGGACCTCTATTTCTTTCCAGCGGACCAAGAGACCGCGGAAACGTTCGGCCCTGTCAACACGCTCAAGGTGCGCCAGGAAGGTAGCCAACGCGTCACAACGCTAGGGTCTTTGCCCGGTCCTGTCGCACTGGACAACTTGAACAAAACCGCACTACTACGTCCCGAATGCATTGCGCTGGAACCCGCGCCCAATGCGACTGCGGACAGCCACGGGATCGTCCGCACCATCGAACCCGAGGGTGGTACGACACTGATTGGCGTACAGTTGTCGCAAGGGCCGCTGGTGCAAGCCCGCTGCCTGGCACCGGGCAACTGGTGTATTGGTGCCGCGGTACGCGTGCGATTGCGAAATCCCTGGGGAGAAAGCAACCCCGGTGGCAATGCGTCCGCGCACTAGAACCCTCAGCACGCATCACTGCGGAAACGTCAGCGGGCACCGGGCCGCGCTCTCTTTTCAATATCCTGTAACTAGGACCCGGGCACCGGCCAATTGAGATGTTTATGCAGAAATTTGTAGGTCCCTACCCCGTTGATCGTATGGGGGCCATCAAACCACTCGATTTCTGTCCGGTCACCGATTTTCAGTTTTCCCTGGTAGAGAAATCGTACTTTGCCGAACTCGTAGGCCACCCATTCGTCGACGCCAACTCCATCAAAATGACCACGTTCAACCATGAACGGGCGGGGACAGATCAGATAGGCCATTTCTGCATAGTTGAAGGTACTACCCAGATTCCATTCAAAGATCTCGTACTCGCCTGTCCACACGTAGCTGAAACTATGTCGCGTGGAAGCATTCTTGCGAACCCACTCATTAAAATCGGCCGAACAGATGGACAAACAGTAACCACTGACCAGCGGTGGAATCCGCATGGCACTTTTGCCACCGTAAGAGAGTCCGTAGAAGGCAATCCGCTGGGAGTCGACAAACGGCAACCTCCCGAGCCAATTGACGATCTGCTGGTGCTGCGGCACGATCGTTGAAAACAACGTTTTCTTGAGCACGTAGCTCTTCCGCTGCAGCGTACGAAAACGGTCGCCAAAGATATAGAGATTCTGGGGCGCAAAGGTAATGAACCCCCGCTCGGCAAGTACAGTAGCAAAGCGAGAGTACGCATACTCATCTTTCGCTCCGATTGTACTCTGTGGCCGGCCTTCCAGGCCGTGCTGACAAACGACGACCGGACGCCGCTCGCCCTCCTTCATCCCCTTGGGAATCGTCAGCAATCCATAGGCGATGACATCTTCGAACACGTCCAGCACCACTTCGTAGCGGGTCCACTTGTCCGTTTCCTCGGTCATCCGACTACGGGGATCCGCCGGTAATAACTCCAAGTCGAAGTGACCGATTACTTCGTGTCGGAAATAGTCGCGATACGACTCCACCGACTTTTCATAAGCCGCCAGATTGCTGGTATCAAGCTTGCTCATGAACTGCTTGCGGACAAATGGGCTCTCACGCAACAGCCACTGGTTGTGATCGTCTATCTCCTGCAGCTGGCGGGCCTGGCGAGCCACCTCATCCACCACACCATTCGGATTCGGCGGTTCACCCGGGCCAGCCAGTTTGAGCTGCGGGTCAAGCGCACTGAGCAGGGACTGTAACGTCTCCTCCGTCGCAAACGGCCCCGTTCCGTCACCACTTCGTATCAACTGAAACTGGCACAATTCGGGTTTGTCCGCGAGCAGTTTCGCGGCGCGGTCCAGTTCCCCTTTGACCACTTCGGGTCGTGGTGTATCTAATACGGCCGGAGCGCCACCCCCACCCGCTAATTTGAATTCGGGCCCCCGGGCCGCTTCGATGATTAATGTCCGGGGGGCGATCAGTGTGGCAAGTTCCGCATCCCCGAACTGGTCCAACAAGCCAAAGACGTTCCGCGAAATGGGTTCCTGCCAGATGTCCTGACGGGAATCGAAATAACCACTCACACAAGTCGCATCGATCCGCTGGTCGAGCGCTGCTGCGTACAAAGCCAGCATACCACCCTCGCCCCAACCCATCACGGCGACACGGTTCTTCTGATCGCCATATTGACGATCGATACCATCAATCAAAGCCAGGATTTTTTGCACCTCGTAGCCGATCAGGTGCCGGCCCAACTCGTACGCACTCCGGTAGAGGAATTCCCGGGTCGTCATCTTGGCTCGGCCATTACGCGGGCCGTAGTTACGACTGATGATTGAGGGGACAAAAACGGTGCAGCCGCTTTCCGCCAGTCGGCGGGCGTACTGCTGCGCGGGTGGCAATCCCGGGCTCACACCACAGAGCATCTCGGGTGTCTGGTCGGCATCGGGAATGACAATCACAAATCGATCGCTCTTCTTCTGCTCGTTCGTACAGAAGAGCGCCAAGCCTTCACCGTGCATATTGCGGATCGAGGGCCAGCGGATATTCATAGCTCGAAATCCTTTTCCCGCACCACTCAGGGGAAATCGTTTTCCACGT
>CAZITS010000682.1:0-3764 GCA_964542185.1 uncultured Pirellulaceae bacterium | reverse complement strand
AACACGCATCGCCTGACCGCGATTTCCTGGAGGATTATCCAACGCAGCCGCAACTTGTTTCCAAGCAGCCGTCGCATCCGGATGTCCGGTAAAAGTCACGCGGTTGGCACGTCGGTCAATTTGCATTACGGGCTGGGATCCGTTGGGACCCGCGGCAGTCACAGTGGCCATCAGACCTGTTCTGTCAGGATTGACCGATAATCGATCACCAAAGGATTCCCGCAAGAATGACTCAAGCTCTCGCCAGGAAATGTGGTTGAGAGATTTCTCATCCGTCGCATGGGGCAAGAACGTCCTGCTCCGAGCAACACTATCTTTCGGAGCATTGCCGTTTCTCGTGTCTGTCTCGGCGGCAGGTGTCGGTCGAGTAGGTGCGGATTGCAGGAACTGTGTTACCTGCTTCTGCACCGCCGGCGCCGCCACAACAATCACCTGAAGTGTGCGAGCATCTGCGACAATGCGAGCTGCCGGAAATACCTGCTGCAGCTGCTTGGCGACCGCATCGAGCTGGTCAACCGGGATTGAATAGCCGCGAACCTCTGTCCGATTAGCCGCGGCAACTGGCGTTACCTGGGCATTGCTCGCAGGCATGGGTCGATCGAGTGCCTTGATCATCTGTTCCGCAAGACGGTGTATTTGCGGAGTGCCACGGAGCACGACTTGATTGCGTTGCCGGTTGACAAATATACCGGTACCTGGTTGATTCTCCATCAACTCCGAACGCAAACGTCCAGCAATGTCGTCCGCTTTCGCATGCTGCAACACATATTCACGAAACACCAGAGGGCTTGCTTCCTGCGAAACCACAGGTCCACTGTGCAGAAGCAACAAAACAGAAGTCACGGCAGCAACAATGGATCGACACGTCCATTGCGATAAACAAAAATGAGGACACCCATTCATTCTGCCTCTCCCCCCCAAGCTCGAACCGCGATCAGAAGTGCGGCAATCTAGAAACGTTACACCGGCTGCACAGGCCACCAACGAGATCACCCAATACGGCAAGAACGTAAAACCAGTGCGAGTGTACGTATCCACTTGATGTGTTTAATCGTCACAACCCGGCCCAACAATCCAAGCTGAATTGGCAGATTTACTGCTTAGAGATTGCATATTGCAGCACCGCGCCGTCCGAGACTGGCTTACGGAAGCAAGCAGAGCAGACACGCAAAAAGAGAGCGGACTCAGCGAGTCCAGCAGCAACAGGCAACGCAAACTATACTGCGCACTTTGCCTAGAAAACCGGTACATGAACGGTGCCAGCAACTGTCAAGAGTGCTAGCACCGGGTACTAATCAGCTATCGGGGTGCAACAAATGCAACTCGAGCTTGCACCGTCCCGGCCTCAGTTGGCAGCCCCATCAGCCTCGCCAACTGGTTCCACATCAGCCAAATTTCCGCCACGGCGTGCCTGCCAAACCTGGCCCCCGAGTTCAAATTGGACACGCCCGGTCTCGTAGGAAATTTCCCGCACTCGCCCAGTTGCATCAGCCACACTGAATTCATCGCCAGTGCGCAATTGAATCGTTTCGTTAGTGGTCCGCAAATGCAACCAAAGCTGTGGCTCACCGTTTCGTTCAATAACTGCCGTGATGTACATGCTACGCGCTACATCAAAATCCGGAGGCGGATCTTCGCGTTCCGGCTCCGGCTCTGGCTCTTTCACAGTAAAAGCAAACTCTTTCGTTGCCTTGTTGTTGGGCCCCGGACCGCTGTCCTGAACCTCAACAACCATATTGAAGTCACCAGTCTCCTCAGGAGTAAAACTGAATCGGCCGCTTTCGCTCTCCTTGGGAATCTCGTCAGCATCTGGATAGTTTGTACTAATCAACCGAAAAGTAAGGTCCTGGCCTCGGTCGCCAGCATCAGCACGAATTCTGACTGACCCACGACGGCCCAATGTCATCTCTTGTGTATCTTCATCCGTGACAAATCGAGGAACTTGATTCCCCGGCGCAAACAGGTTGCGCCCCGCTATCGACTTGCTGTAGTCCGCGAGTTTTTCCAACCTTAATCGGTCTGACGATACTGACCGCCATTCCTTTTCCATCGGCTGGAGCTCTATCTTGTCTTTCTGGGCTGTCATGGAAACCGCTTCAATACGCATACTGATATTGAGCAATTCCAACGTCTTTCCCGTCGGCTGCAGAATGAGACGATCAATGCGATGCAGATGCTTCTGTTGATAAAAGGCAAAGAGAAACTCTGTAACTTGCTCGAGATTGCCTTTCCCGATAATATCGAATTGCAGCTGGCTGTAGAGTTCGCCACGGTTTCGCGCCGCAACGTAATCGACTTTGCTGTTCTCCAAGCCGACATCTTCCACGACTTGTCTCAACCAATCGCTATACCGAGAACTGGCCACTGCGGGAATTCCGGGAAGTGAACGATCAAGGTAATCGTTGTACTGCTTGCGTGCTCTCAAGCCTTTGGTGTCAATCGTAAATTTTTCTGTTTGAACCCTGGAAGTCAGATTACGGATTTCAGCGTCTTTGGCATCAACCGCATCCTGAAATTGATTGAACGCAAGCGATCCAAAGACCAGGAGAACCAATACGCCTACAGCTCCAGCTAGTAGTTTTTCACGTTGTGTCATTTTGAGTTTACCTCCCCCTCAAGATCCTGGCGGGCGGAAACGGCACGCGTTGTGGCGTCAGTCGAAGTCGCGCGTTCAGCGGGCTCATTATTCGGTTCAGATTCTTCTGGAGCAGTCTCTGGCGAAGCCGACTGGTCACTCGAGTCAGCCGGCTCGACCTCCCTTTCATCCTCCTGTGGGACGGGATCCTCCTGCTGAACCAGACGACTGGGAAGGGATTGATCTTTCTGGACAAGAATCCGTTCTCGGAACGAGTGATAGTACCCCTTCTTGCTTGAATCCTCTTGACTGCCGTCGGTCTGCACTTCGTGACGATCATCACGCAACACCGCCTCAGCCCGGCCGATCGTATCCCCTGTTCTCGCAAAAGCGTCTAGATCCATACGCCCGCCCTGCTTACTGCTCGCATTGAACGAGAGTGTCTTGATTAAGGCGTCCTCGGCGTCAGGGAACGTCTGCGACAGCCAAAGCAGTTCATCAAGCCAGGTAATATCCCCCTGCAAAAACTCGCTGATCGCAGCCTCGTTTGCTATGTCACGCTGTGCCACTTCCAGGTTCTTTTGATTGGCGGCAATGGTGGCTTTCAAGTCAGCAATCTCTGTGTTCTTCGTCCAAATCGTCACCGTCGCAGAAATCAACACGGCCGCCGCCAGGGCCCCGCTACCGGTGGCAATCCACAAATTTCTCCGCAGTTTGCTAGGTGGTGGTGGCTTTTGTCGTGGATGAAGGAAGTCAATTCCTGTATGTGCCTCTTTGGCCTCATCCGCGAGCACACCCAACAAACCCGCAAATCGACCAGGATAGACAGGAGGTTCCGACTGCAACTTCTTCGATAGCCGCATCCCATCAAACGGATCCAAGAGCTCTACATCCAGCGACAACTCCGTGGCGAGACTATCTCGCAAAGTACTCGCCTCGGCAGCCCCTTGGCATAAGCATATTTTATCGACAGTCCGGCCGTTCAACTGGTTTTGTGCCGCACCAATCGTCCGGCGGACCTCGCCGATCAGTGCCTTCGACAAGAGGTTGCCCGCATCGTCGAGCGGCAAACGGACGGCTCTCAAGAACGCCGCTTGACCATCGCTGAGAACCGTCAACTCGGCTTCAGTTGACGTCATACTAATTAGCAACTGGCAGTCACCCTGGTTGGCCCTGCCCTGATGCCGCA
>CAZITS010000681.1:0-3766 GCA_964542185.1 uncultured Pirellulaceae bacterium | reverse complement strand
CGATCAAGATAGACTTCGTCAAGCCCCGGTTTCACCGCACCAATGGCGTAACAGTCTGGCTGACACGCTGGCCAGGAAATCCCTCCCGAAAATTGATGGTTCCCCGTAGGCGCGCTAACCCAGATACCGAGTTGGCGCAACTTTTTCAACCTGGTATCAATTTCACTCCGCACCGGTCGGGAATGCTCTTGATCATCCACGGGCGCTAGATTCACGGTCGTAATCCGATAGCGTTTATGGTTGTCGATGACCCATTGCAGCCCCGCGGCCAGGGTAGCGCTATCCTGAATCGAACAGTGGCAGCATTCCAGCGCTCGCACGATTGCCAATTGGTTATTCCAGGCGACACCCCAGATGCCTCGATAGTTCAAAGAGGACGGTATTCCCACGGTCGACCCATGATATCCCTTGCCTTCGTGCGCCGGGTTGTTGTCGCCATCGACGCTATCATGACTGACAAGTATTTTTGACCGCCCCGCAATGGGCGTCGACCATTCGGGCATGGAGAGGGTGCATCCGTCGTCGAGCACCGCCAGCGTCTGCCCTGACCCAAAGGTCAGTCGTGTCGCATAGCGGCGCCACACCTCCGTCACGCCAGCGTGTTTGAACGGCGCCGGCTGAGCAGGCACACCCAGTGCTTGTTCTGCGGTCGCCGCGGCCCTCTGCCACAGCAGGGCCGTGCCCCACGTCGCCCACCACAACACGTACAACGTCCTGAGCCTGGTCATTCTTTTACCTCGTATTTTTCCAGCACACCCACAAGCGCGCTCAGGCAAACAGATCCGTGGCCACCTGCCCATGCACATCAGTCAGGCGGAAATCGCGGCCTGCATAATGGTACGTCAATTGTTCGTGATCCAATCCGAGCGCGTGCAACAGCGTGGCGTGCAGATCATGTATCGTCATCCGATTCTCGACCGCGTAATAGCCGAACTCGTCCGTCTTCCCGTAGCGATATCCTCCCTTGAGGCCGCCGCCTGCCAACCACATCGTGAATCCGTCGGGGTGGTGGTCGCGGCCGATCGTCGCGGGCTTCCCTTGCTGCGCCGTCGGCGTACGGCCAAATTCGCCACCCCATAACACCAGCGTATCCTCGAGCAGGCCGCGCTGCCGTAAATCTGTGATCAGCCCCGCGATCGGTTTGTCGATTTGCCGGACGTTGATCTCATGGCCTCGTTTGATGTGCGAGTGTTGATCCCATTGCTCATTGTTGAAAGGCAAACTATGCGCATGGCTTACCTGGATAAAACGCACGTCGCGTTCAGCAAACCGCCTCGCCAATAGACACATCTGGCCGAAATTACGTGTCTCATCTTCGTCCATGCCGTAAAGCGCTCGGGTGGCCGCAGATTCGTCGTTCAAATCGACCGCATCCGGCGCCGCCTGCTGCATTCGGAACGCCATTTCGAAACTCGCGATCCGCGCCTCGAGGTCTGAGTTCGGACCCGTCACTTGCAGATACCGCGCATTCATTTTCTTGAGGAAGTCCAACCGCCGCCGTTGCCCCACGCGCCCACGAAACGAGTTCTCCAGGTATTCAAAGCGGGCATCCTTAATCAGTGAGTTCGGATAACCGGGTGTACCCAGAGGGACACCCTGGTGGATGGACGGCAGGAATGCCGTACCAAAATTATCCACGCCCCCATGCAGACTTGTCGGACAGAGCGTGATGAAACTGGGAAGATTCTGATTCTCTGTCCCGAGGCCGTAACTCACCCAGCTACCCATGCTGGGACGCAATAGCGAGTCGCTCCCCGTGGAGAGTTTCATGCAGGCCCCGCCATGCGCGACATTCTGGTCACATAAGCTGTGCACCATGCAGAGTTCGTCTGCAACCCTGGGAAGGTGCTGCCACAATTCACTCATCGGAATGCCGCTCTTGCCGGTCGGACGAAATTTCCATGGCGATGCGAGCAGGTTACCGCGTTTGGCAAACGTGACGCGGGTGCGGGGAAAGGACGGCTGTTTGCCATCGTTTTTTTGTAACAATGGTTTTGGATCGAACAGGTCGACGTGCGAGGGACCCCCGTGCATGAAAAGAAAAATCACACGTTTGGCACGGGGTGCGAAATGCGGCCTCCGAGGAGCGAGTGGGCCCTCCGCTTCCGCACGAGCCGAACTCGTGCTGTCGAGCAGGTGGGACAATGCAAGGCCACCGAAGCCGACGCACCAAGATTGGAGAAGACTCCGTCTCGAAACGGCATTTGGGTGCGACAGAGACGCCAACGTCGCTCCGGTGGTAGCTCTCATGGATCTCACTGGTGCGTCAATGGACATAAATGAACTCACTCGACAGGAGTAATGTATGGACCAGTGTCTTCCAGCCAGAAAGTGGGTCATCCGCTGCCGCACCCTCTCCCGGCACCTCCGCAACCAGCGCCAAGGAATCCCGCACTTCCTGGGGCACTGGCATCCGACCAAAAAGCGTTTCAAACAGCACCTGGCATCGTATTTCGGGCTGCAAATGGGCTCGGCAGACGTTTCCAGCTATGTCATCCGCCAGCCCTTGCACCCACGGATTATTCATCAAAAAGAGCGCCTGTGTGGGGATCGTCGTGGTCGACCGATTCCCTGTGGGCGCCGCCGGGTTGGGAAAGTCAAATAGCGTGAACAACTTATAGACGTTGGTGCGCACGACAGGCAGGTAGACTGACCGCCGTGGACTGCCTTCGTAAACAGCCCGATTTTTCTGGAGGTCCGCTGGCGAGGGATCCTGGGATTTGACTCCCGCTACTGGGGCACCGCCCACGGTCAAATCAAGCCGCCCCGACACGTACAACAGTGTGTCGCGGATTGACTCCGCGGATAGCCGCTGTGGATCAAAACGCCAGTACCACCGGTTGCCGGGATCACGTCGAACGTTGCCCGGGTGGTACCGGGACGACATTCGGTACGCATTCGACTGCAAGATATACCGATGCAACGCCTTCAGCGACCAGCGAAACTCAATCAACTTGGTGGCCAGATGGTCGAGCAAACGCGGGTGGGTCGGGAGCTCTCCGGAATGGCCAAAATTCTCGGTGGAAGAGACGAGAGCCCGGCCAAAATGCCAGCGCCAGACACGATTCGCCAGGACTCTGGCCGTGAGCGGATTCCGTGGACTGGTAATCGATTGAGCCAATTGCAAACGTCCGCTTTGCGCCTCGGGATACGCACCCTGCTGCAGCCCATCGATCAGACTAAGAAAACGACGGGGGACTGTCGGTCCGTGTTGCAAATGGTTCCCACGAATGAAGATCGGCTGATCAGACGCCTCGCCTTCCGACACCGCCATGACCTCCATTTTTGGAAATTGGGCCACTTCGTTTCCCAGCGCCGACACCTTTTCCTGCAGCTGCACCGCTGCCGTTCGTTCGGCCGAGCTGTACTGGCCCGGCGGACGGCGCCGCGGGTGCCACGGTCCCTGAGGGCTTTCCACCATCTGCTTGATCCGCAGTTTCCAGTCTGAAGACGGAGCCTCCCCAGACACCTCACGGAGCACGGCTGTCATCAGTTTGACCATTTCCGTATCCGTGGACGGCTTCATTGCGGTGAGCCGAGCGACCAGCTCCGCGGGTGGCCGGTTGCTGATTTCCCAGCGTTCCAACCGTTCAGCCCACGAAACGTCAGTCCGACCGAACCAGGTCCACAGCGCGAAGAACGGATCGGACAACGACGCAGCCTGGAGGAAATCGGTCCATTGTTCAAGTGCACCGTGGTCCAATTTGAAGTGTCTGGCCAGGTCTTCCGGTTCGTCTATCCCCGCCTGTTTCCTGGCTGGTTGCAG
>CAZITS010000680.1:0-3766 GCA_964542185.1 uncultured Pirellulaceae bacterium | reverse complement strand
TGATGGCGGTGGAAGAGATTAATGCGGCCGGTGGCGTACTCGGCAAGCAGGTTGAGGCGGTCGTGGTCGATCCGGCCAGTGACTGGGATTTGTTCGCGGAGAAGGCCCAACAACTGATCACGCAGGATGAAGTCGCCGTGACGTTCGGTTGCTGGACGTCGGTGAGTCGGAAATCGGTATTGCCGGTCTACGAAGAACAGAACGCACTGTTGTTCTATCCGGTCCAGTACGAAGGTGAAGAGCAGTCGCTGAACGTGTTCTACACCGGTGCTTCGCCCAATCAACAGTTGATTCCGGCTGCTGAATATCTGATGAGTGAAGAGGGTGGCGAGTACAAAAAGTTTTACCTGCTGGGTACCGATTACGTCTTCCCGCGAACCGCCAACAAGGTTCTCAAGGCGTTTCTCAAGAGCAAGGGCGTGGCGGATGAGAACATCATCGAAGAATACACTCCCTTCCATCACCAGGACTATCAAACGATCGTGGGCAAAATCAAGGCTTTCGCTGCTAGTGGCGACGCTTGCGTGCTCTCGACCATCAATGGCGACAGTAATGTGCCCTTCTACAAGGAATTTGCGAACCAAGGTCTGACTTCAGCCGATTGCCCTGTGATGGCGTTTTCGGTCGCCGAAGACGAATTGCGTGCGATGGACGTTCCTCCGCTGGTTGGCCACTTGGCTGCCTGGAATTACTTTCAGAGCATTGACAGTCCTGGAAACCAGACGTTCGTGGCCAATTTCAAGAAGTACTGTGAGGCCAACAATCTCCCCGGTGGTAGCGCCCGTGTAACGGATGATCCCATCGAAGCTGCCTATTTTGGCGTCTACGTCTGGAAAGCGGCTGCCGAGAAGGCGGGTAGTTTTGACGTCGACAAGGTCCGCGATGCCGTGTACGGGCTGGATTTTGACGCTCCTGGTGGCAAGAAAAATATGCACGCCACCAACCAGCACACCCACAAACCGGTTTACATCGGTGAAATTCTGGCGGACGGTCAGTTCAAGATCGTCTACCAGACCGAAGGGCTAGTGGAACCCGATTCGTACAGCAAGTACCTGCACGCAGACGGTCAAGTTCCGGCACCCACGGGTGGTCCTAAAAAGTAGGGCCCTGCGGGGTGACGTAAGACAAGGACTGTACAGGGGGAGTCCGGGTCCCAGCTGACCCGCGGCTCCCCCTCGCTTCTTGTCAAACCTGTGACCTGTGGATTACAGTTGCATCCCACTGGGGGCGAAATTGACGGGCCGGCGCCGGGTGCAGTGGCACCGTGGTGCTCTCTCCTGGGTGGGTCGGTGATACGGCGGGCATCGTCTTGGTGCCTCGTCAACTTGGCCCGTTCATCTTGCGACAGGCGGAGCGCATGGAATTCAGGCGGAAATGGTTGGTGTCGATTACCCTGACCTGGCAATGGGTGTTCATTCTGGGCAGCGCACTGGCGGCGGACGGGGAATCCCGCGAACAGATTGCCCAGATTGCCAGCTCCGACAAGGAGACTCGGCAGCGTGGTCTGGAGGCGGTTGGGGCTAATCGAGAAGGTCAGTTGCTGCCCTTTCTGGAGGCATTCCAACTGGGCCAGATTTATCTCTACCAGGACCAGGTGGTGTGGTGTCCAGGGCTGCAAACCGTCGACGGAAAGTCGATGGCGCCCCTTTCCGACCCGCTTACCGGCGCGGAACTCCAGGTGGACGGAGCCCGGCAGGTGGTCGCCAAGAGTGAGCTGGAGGCGGTGGGGCCCAGGCGGCGTGAACGGCGCCTGATCATGAATCTGGTGCGCACGCTTCAACTGTTTGCCAGCGACGACGATGTGCGGCTGGCAGCGGCGGTGAAGGTGGGGAGCGTCCGCAAGACCGAGGTCCTGCCCGACCTGGAACTGGCACTGGAGCGTGAGGCTGACGCCAAGATCCAGCATGTGATGCGGGAGAGCCGATCCCTGATCCAATTGGGGGCCCCTGCGGATGAGGTCAGCGATGAGATTCGCCTGGAGGCGGCCCGAAATCTGGGGACCCTCTGCAGTGCGCGTGGCGGGGCGTTATTGAAAGAGCTTCTCCAGAAGGCTGAAAAGGCGGAGAGTGAGACGGATTCTGTGCTGAGTGCGATTCAACTGGATGTCTACCAGCAGTCGCTCGATGCGATCGAGTCGTACCAGTTGCGTGTACGTTGGCTGGGATATGTCTTCAGCGGCTTGTCGCTGGGTTCGGTACTGGTCTTGATGGCGCTGGGTCTGTCGGTGATTTTTGGACAGATGGGCGTGATCAATATGGCGCATGGCGAATTGATGATGGTGGGAGCCTACACGACCTATCTGATGCAGGGATGGTGTGGGCATTCGTTACCGGACAATCCCGTCAACGTCTATTTTGTCTTGGCCATTCCAATGTCGTTTTTGGTGGCGGGATTCGTGGGCTGGCTGATGGAGTTTCTGGTGGTGCGGCATCTCTATGGGCGCCCGCTCGATACGTTGCTGGCGACCTGGGGCATTGGGCTGGTCCTGATCCAGTTAGCCCGGGTGACATTTGGTGACAACGTGGGCGTTAACAGTCCCACCTGGCTGGTCGGTAATACGGAGCCGATTCAGGATTTGAATCTCCCCTACAATCGCTTGTTCATTCTGGGGCTGACCACGAGTTGTGTTTTCGTGGTCTACTGGTTGATGAACTACACAAGGATGGGGTTACTGGTACGGGCAACGGTGCAGAACCGCGAAACGGCGACCAGCCTGGGTGTGAACACTCGCAGGACCGACGGCTTTACGTTCGCGCTGGGGGCAGGGCTGGCAGGGGTCGCCGGCTGTGCACTCACCTTGATCGGTGGAGTTACGCCTGACATGGGGCAGAATTATATTGTCGATTCTTTCCTGGTGGTGGTAACGGGCGGTGTGGGTGAACTCGCAGGGGCTGTCTGGGCCGGGCTTGGGCTCGGCGTGGTCAACAAGTTGCTGGAGCCGACTTTCGAAGCGATCTGGGGCAAAGTATTGATTCTGGCGATCGTAATCATTTTCATTCAGTGGAAGCCGGCGGGACTGTTTCCACCCCGAGGCAGACTGGCTGACGTGTAGCGTGGGCAGTGGGTTGGCAGAGAGACGCGAGGGACGATGACAGGTCAGGCGAAAGACGATGAGCTGGAGCCAACGCCGGCGCCGGCTGTGCGCGCGCGGGGCCGCACTGCGGCACGCAGTAGTTCCGCGCGCCGCCTGGTGACCTGGGTGTTGCTGCTGGCAGCGGCGGTTTGCGTTCCTGGTCTCTACTGGTTGGATTGGATCAGTATCGAAACCGTTCGCATGATGGGACGGTACCTGGCCCTGGCGATGGTCGCGCTCAGCCTCGACCTGCTGTGGGGCTACACTGGCATGCTCTGTCTCTGCCAGTCTTTCTTTTTCTCCCTGGGCGGCTATGCGATGGGTATGTACCTGGCGCACCACGGAGGACCAGAGGGCATCATCGACAAGGCGGGCTGGAAAATCCCGGCCTGTTTATACGTTGTCTATCCCTATGGCGTGGGTGAATTGCCTGAGGATGCGTTGACCCCCTGGTTCTGGAAGCCATTCTATTTTCTTTCTGCGACCGTCGGGTTGGGCATGTTGATTCCCGGGCTGGTGGCGCTGGTGATCGGCTTTTTCGTGTTTCGCAGCCGGGTCCGCGGTGTTTTCTTTGCGGTGCTCACCCAGGCCATCACGCTGGCCGCCTGGCTAGTCTTCTGTATGAACGACATGAAGCTCTGCGGAACCAATGGGCTGACCCGTTTTGACAAGATCGGTGGGTTTCCACTCAAC
>CAZITS010000679.1:0-3767 GCA_964542185.1 uncultured Pirellulaceae bacterium | reverse complement strand
GCTCTTGTTATCACTGATGACCGCTCAGATCTGTGCCATGGCGGCTTGATCCGTGACGTATTTGCAAAAGCACAGCAGCACGATACCCCGGTGATAATTGCAGCCCATGGAAATCACACCCTCGGACGCTATCGGAAAGCGGCACTCGTGCAACTCAACCGCTACGGAGCCGAGCTGACCACGGGCAAACCAATCAATACGCCGCAGGATGCACTACGCGCCGGTACGCAGATTTGCCAGAGATATCATTTGGCAAAGGTCATCATCACATTCGACCATACGAGTCTGATCATGACCGACGCAGAGGGGAATGGAAACGCTCTCTTCACACAGTCCGCCAACGCAACAGACCTCACTGGAATAGACGCCAAAGTACTTGCCGTCATGGGTATTAGTCTGGCACAGCACGCAGACGCCGGCTGCAATGCTCAATTAACTAATCTCAGAATCGGTCTGGAAGCAACCTGCCTGAGGCCTTCCCGTATTTCCGACGCCACCTCCCGTCAGCAACCAGTCACCTGCGCCACCAGGCACCATCCCAAGATCCTGACGGTTCCCGAACTTATCCAGAAATTAGATCAACGTCGAAAGAATGGTCAAACAATAGTCTTTACGAACGGCTGCTTCGATTTACTTCACGCAGGTCACATCTCCTGTCTTACCGAAGCCGCATCACTGGGGGACGTGCTGATCGTCGGAATGAACAGCGACACCAGCGTCCGCCAACTGAAAGGGCCACATCGCCCACGTATTTCAGAACGTGATCGAGCCACAGTACTCGCGGCACAGGAAAGCGTCGACTACGTCACGATTTTTGATGAAAACACGCCCCTGGGCATCATTTCTGCTTTGCGTCCCGACGTACTCGTCAAAGGTGGCACCTACACTATTGAGGAAGTCGTAGGAAAAGAAGCAGTCGAATCTTATGGTGGCAAGGTCGCCACCACTGGGACTGTTGATGGCATATCAACGACGCGAATTCTAGAGAGCATGCAGAGCGTGGAACCCGAGTCCGCCCGAAATATTCACGACCACGGCGTTATCAATCAACCCGGCGTGATCGGGCCCGTTGTGATGAAACAACAACGAGAACGTGCACCGACCTGCTGTGAGGAGCTCATGAAAATGGCTACTCACGAGTGACGCACAGCGTGCCAAGCAAAAGCAAGCGATAGCAAAATCGATCCGTGTCCCGCTTCGATCGCCAACAAGCACCCAGCTGCTGCTTCCGTTGCTCGCAGCCTTGGCATCCCCAAATGTCAAGCAGCGACTCTTGTCCTGGATGGCCCGACCCCATCAGATCTCAATTGCTCAAGATCCGCATCGACCATCATATGGACCAGGTCTTCGAATGTGTGGTCCGGATACCAGTCCAATTCTACGTGCGCTTTTTGTGGATTCGAAAGCAACAAGTTGACTTCAGCGGGCCTGTAGAAACGCGGATCCACGACAACATATTCCCGCCAGTCAAGCCCGACCCGTGCAAAGGCAGCCTCAGCAAACGCTGCCACGGTCTGTGTTCTCCCTGTACCAATCACATAATCAGCGGGCACTTCTTGCTGGAGCATCAGCCACATCGCGCGAACATAATCTCCGGCAAACCCCCAATCACGCTGAGCCTCAAGGTTTCCCAACCGCAACTCCGTATCAAACCCCATCTTGATTCGAGCAGCGGATCGCGAGATCTTGCGCGTTACAAAGTCGACTCCACGTCGCGGCGACTCGTGGTTAAAAAGAATGCCTGAACACGCAAAAAGGTCATAACTTTCGCGATAGTTAACCGTAATCCAATGTCCATACAACTTCGCTACTGCATAGGGGCTACGTGGATAGAAGGGTGTGCTCTCTGACTGCGGTGTTTCCACAACCTTGCCGAACATCTCGCTGGACGATGCCTGGTAGAAACGTATACTCGGATTGACTTGTCGAATCGCCTCCAAGGCCCGCAACACCCCTAAACCGGTAATTTCCGCAGTGAGTGTCGGCTGTTCCCAGCTCACCGGAACAAAACTCATCGCGGCCAAATTGTAATATTCATCCGGGTCGGCTTTTTCAATCACGCGCCGCAGCGAGTTGGCGTCCAGTAAATCCGCACCATGGAGTGTGATGCGATCCTGTAAATGAGCGATGCGGTCGTGCAAGCCAGTACTGGTATGGCGTACGATCCCATGTACCTGGTAATCTTTCTGCAAAAGCCACTCCGCCAGGTAAGATCCATCCTGGCCTGTGATACCGGTAATCAACGCACACTTGGTCATTCTTTCACCCGTGACTTTCCATCCATAGTGGTCAATAATCACCAATAGTGGCAATCGACGAATCTGTTTCCTGAAGCCTCAGACCGCCCCGTCACAGGCGATTGGCATCCTTGCCAGGGCTTCTCATCGAAACCGGTACAAGACGTTGGCTGGCGTCTTGACGCTGCTTGCACACAAGAATTCCTGCGTTGCTCATCAAATAACCTGAGAACCGGGGCCACCAGAGTTCGCAGCGGAGTCTACCAGAAACATACTAGCCAGATAACACGAATCTCACCGAGATTCAGGCACACCGGATAGCTACGTCAGGGCAGTCGCGAGAATCCACAGGTCGCACGCCCATCAGCAAAATCGACGCGTTCACTTCCGCGCAGACCCGGCACGAATTTTATCCCCAGCACGTATCTTGCTGGATCGACTTCGATGCTCCACACTGTGAATCTCGATACTGTGGGTGCAGCTCTCCCCGTTTGACCGGGCCTGTCGTGGCTCGCGGACAACCGGCGCGCTGCTATGTGAATCCGGCTGCTCGCTCCGCGCTGCTGCCGGCCCTTTCTTCTGACTCCCGAGAACTCCTATGTTGATTTTTGATGCACATCTCGACCTATCCATGAATGCGGTCGAATGGAATCGCGATTTGACGCAGACGCTGGACGAAGTGAGACGCCGCGAAGCGGGAATGACCGACAAGCCAGACCGTGGATCGGGAGTCCTCACCTTCGACGAAATGAGAAAAGCGGAAGTTGGGCTCTGCGTCGCAACGCAAATCGGACGTTATGTGGGCAAAGAAAATCCGCTCCCCGGTTGGAACAGCCCGGAAATTGCCTGGTCTATCACCCAGGCACAACTGACCTGGTACCGTGAAATGGAGCGTCTCGGCGAACTCGTACAAATCGTCGACCGTGCTTCACTCAATCAACAACTTGAGTTGTGGCAGGGTTCGCCGCCAGCAGACGCTCCGATTGGATACATTCTCAGCCTGGAAGGCGCTGACTCAATTCTGACGCCCCATCACCTCGAAACAGCATACGGATATGGACTGCGGGCATTAGGACCCGCGCACTATGGAGCCGGTCGTTATTCACCTGGAACTGGCGCGGAAGGCGGCCTCAGTTCTTTGGGACGTGATCTGCTCAAACAAATGATGGAGCTCGGGATCATATTGGATGTGACACACTTGACTGACGAAGCGTTCTGGGAGGCTCTGGAACTGTTCGATGGCCCCGTCTGGGCCAGCCACAACAATTGTCGCGCGCTGGTACCACATCAACGTCAATTCAGTGACGAGCAAATCAAGGTGCTGCTCGAACGCGATGCTGTAATTGGCATGGCGTTTGACGCCTGGATGATGCACGAAGGATGGGTACGAGGTGTGACAACACCGCAAACCTCAGGCGTTAATCTGGAACGCATCGTTTTGCACATCGACCACATCTGCCAGTTGGCCGGCAACGCGGACCATGTTGGAATTGGTACCGACCTGGATGGTGGCTACGGTACCGAGCAGGC
>CAZITS010000678.1:0-3781 GCA_964542185.1 uncultured Pirellulaceae bacterium | reverse complement strand
TCGAGATGAGCGGCCATCGCTCCGTTGATCTTGCGACTTTCAGGTATCTCTGGACGGTGTTGCGGCTCACGCTTAATGTATTTGCGATCGCAGTATCGCTCATTCCACGCACACGCAACTTGTGGGCTCGCTCCGACTTCGCTATGTACGATCCCTCTCGCCCTCCAGGATACACGTCACGCTCCTTTGCAGCGGTGACCTTGATCCGGCCTACTCGACTTGGGAACATGCCCGATCAGAAGGTTGGTCAGGACTTTGGTCCGATTTGAGCAGAACACTCAATCAGAGGAGAACTCTGTGAAGCACCCTCTCTTGCGAGTTTCAATCCCGTTACAGCTGTACACACTCGTCCTGGCCGGCGCCGCTCTCGCCGTCGTCGCTGACGGTGCATGCGCTGCCGACGGCGTCTTGCTTGACGCCTGCGAAACACCGGACCGATGGCACTCGGTTGGAGCCCCCTACGGCAACGTCGAGTTGAGCACCGGTGACTTCGACGCAAAGGAAGGAGAGAACTGCTTGCGTATGGGTTTCGGTGGTGGGCAAATTTCGTACGTTCGTTTCAGCTCGCCTCATTCCTGGGGCGACCAGCGCCTGGCTTACCTCTCCTTCTGGTTGCGTGCCGAGAAGAAGGCCGAGGGCGACTGGAAGCTGCGCATTGAAACGGATTCCTCGGACGGTGTGTTCACCATCAACCGGTTCATCGACCTGGATTTCGACGGGTGGCGGCGTGTGCGCCTGGCGCGCTCGGATTTCGAGTTTATCTATCGCAAGCCCGGCGCGCCGATCGATTGGGGCAAGGTCAACCGATTCACGTTTGGCCAGTTGGGCGGCGTCGGGATGCCGGATATCTACATTGACGACGTCCGTTTCGAGCCGGGTACGACGAGCGCGGAAGCGAAGGCCGCCGAGACGGTGGTTGTCAGTCGCTGCGAATCGGCCGAGAAATGGGCGGTGACCGGCCTCGACGTCAGGGCGCTGCCGGGCTTTGCTGTGGAAGGGAAGAACGCCCTGCAGCTTGCGTACAAAGGTGTTGCGAAGGGGCGTCTCGCCAAGACGCTGGACGGGGAGCGAATCGGTCCGCATCACGCGCTCGCCTTCGGCCTCAGGGGGCCCGGAGTCTCCACCAAGGGACGCTTCAGCGCGGTGCTTTCGACCCCCGCCGGCGGGCGCTTCGAAAAGGCCGTGACCATCGCCGGCTTCGAGATGCGCCAAAACATTCTGTTCCCGAATGAGTTCCGCAAAATCCCCGCCGCTGACGGTACCGTGCCGGCGTGGCAGGAGATCTCCGAAGTCGCCTTCCTGCTGGACAGCCCGAACGCCAACGAAGTCGGCGAGATTATCCTGGACAACGTCTACTTCAAGCGGATGGCGCCGGCCAAGCGCCGCGTTGTTCCCGACAAGAAGTTCTGGTGGTGGGATGGTGGTTACGATCCATTCTGCATGATGCACGCAGTCCACGCCGACTGGCCGCACCTGCAGTCCGACGCCCGCGGCGCTGTCCTCAAGTTCAGCGAGTTCCTGCTGTCGCCGTTGATGCCGTACACGATCTACCTGCATAACGACGGGCGTTACCGCTCCTTTCGCGTGACGATCACGGATTGGCAGACGAACGTCCAGAGAGTCCTCACGATCGACAGCCCCGCCGAGGGCGTGGTCAGCCGGGACCTCGTCGCGCCGGCGGAGGTCGGTACGCAGCTATTGAACGTCGATTGCCTTGATGCCGCCGGCCAGGTGGTGAAGCACTACCAGACGGGCACGATCGTGCTGGCCAAACGCCTGAAGGAACCGGAGGGCGTATGGGGTATGCACACGTTTGTTGGCAGCAAGGGCGCCAGTTGGCCACATCACCGACAAGTCATGCGCATCTTCCAGGCGGTCGGCGTCATGGTCATGCGCGAGCGCATCCCCTTTATCAAGGACCCGGCCTTTCAGGCCAAGTTAGTCGCCGGCTCGCAGGGACACGTGGCGCGGATGGCAAAGGAGTTGGGCATCAAGGTCGTGACCAGCACCCACCTGCATTCGACCGAAAAACTATGGGCGAAGCACCGCGGCATCGCACCCGGCATGGAAGGCGAGATGGAGGCGACCATGGCTTCGATCACGAAGGCTTGGAAAGGGATCATCGACAACTGGGAGATCGGCAACGAAGACAACAGCGACGGTACCCTGGCTCCCTACGCCAAATCACTAGCGGTGATCTACCGCGGCGCGAAGAAAGGGAACCCCCATTGCCAGATCGGCATGGGCGGCGCGCACGTGCTGAACAACCCAAAGGCCTGGCAACTCGCCTTGTGGGAGACCGAGAAGGAGACCGGTGTACAGCTCCAGGATTTCCTCACCACGCACCTCTACCCCGGTCCCGCCAGTGTGGAGAGTTCGCTTCGCCCCTGGGTCCAATCGCTCGGCCCGGCGCTGATCGAGAAAGGGATGATCATGACTGAGGGCGGCTGGGAGACCTTCCCGCTCAAAGACCAGGCGCTCATGCGTCAGGGCCTGCTGCCCGAAGGGCATTCCGGCGAACGAATCGTCCAGGACTGGTACGCGCGCTATGCGAACGTCATCCTCGGCGAACATTTGGCAATGGGCGCCAAACTGAAGGGGGTCTGTTACTTCCTCGCCATGGGCGCGATGGGCGACTGGATGTTCGACGAAGGTCGAGACCTCTCCGGCGAGCTGCGCAACTCCGGGCTGTTCGCCGCGAAATGGAACGACCGCCAGATCACGGTGGGCCGCCCGATGATCTACACGCATAACACCATCGCGCGTCTGCTCACCCACGAAGTCGTGCCCGCCTCGGTCCCCGTCATCTACGACAAGGCCGTGGGCAAGGTCGAAAACTACGCTTTCCAGCGGCCGGGCGAGACGATTGTCGCCCTCTGGGTCGGTGTCGGCACCGGCAGCCGGGCGGACGAGATCGAGGCGATCGTTGAGGTGCCCGCCGGCGCCGCCATCGCGTTGGCGGTGGATCTGAACGGCAATGAACGCGAACTGATGCCCGCCGGCAGTTTCGTGGCCGTCAAGCTGCGCAACGAATCGCCGCAGTACCTGCGTTTCCTCGACGGCGAGCGGGTGGACGACGTCTTCGTCCAGGGGATGAGCAGGTATGGCGCCGACTTCAAGGTCGTTGCCGGCGTGCCCGCGGCCAACGGCGCAATCATTGCCGACGTCGCCGCCGACCGCAATCTGCCGACGCTCAGCGATGTGGTGCCGCTGCCCAACCGGCCGATGGTGCTCGTCTCGCCGGCGCAACAGACCGTCTACGTCGTCGGCCAGTCCCACGCCGACGTGGTGAAGGCAACCGAGGTTCTCAAAGAGAGACGCAAGTGAAGACAACCATTGCCACACGAGTCTGCCCGACGGTCATTTAGATGTCGTGCCCGGCACCGGCGGCAGGAGGGGCGGCGGGCTACTTGTTGATCTGGCAGTCAGGCAAGGCCTGCTGCAGTTCAGTGACGGCGGCGTCTGTTACACTCATTGTTGCCGAGCCAAAGGATCTGCAGCCTTGGTCCAGCACGCGCAGTCTCTGTTGTCGATTCACAGCGTATCCGCTCGCTGACAACGAATAACCAAGGCGGGCCGCAACGCTGCTCATCGCCTGACGCACAAGTTTTCGGGAATTCACCAGCACCGAGGTACCCACAAGGATATGAGAAGCCCATGAAGACCCCTTTGCTCACGGCCATCGCTGCATTGCTATTGCTTGATACGATTGTCACAATCGCTGCCGAACCGATCGACATCGGATCGCGGCTGGAACTGATGATCGACGAGCACCTGGTCG
>CAZITS010000677.1:0-3781 GCA_964542185.1 uncultured Pirellulaceae bacterium | reverse complement strand
TAGCCTGACACTCTCGCCAGGCCTGGATGTCGATCGGGTCTCCGGACGACACGGTCTGTTAGGTGATCTCAATCGTCAAAGGGAACGGCTGTCGCGATCCAACGCTGGAATCCGCATGACGAGTGAACAAGAGTTGGCGTACAACATTTTGACCTCCCGCAAACTCTCGGATGCGTTCAAAGTCGATCAAGAGACGGACTCGATGCGCGACCATTACGGTCGTCACACAACCGGCCAGTCCCTGCTGCTGGCGCGGCGTTTACTGGAAGTCGGCGTTCCCGTCGTCCAAGTCAACGTGGGCAACGCGCAAAATTGGGACAACCACTCCAAGATCTTCCCCACCCTGAAAGATCGACTGCTGCCGCCCTTGGATAAAGGGATGGGCGCACTGCTATCGGATCTCTCCGATCGCGGCATGCTCGATGACACGTTCGTCGTGCTGATCGGTGAATTTGGCCGCACTCCGAAAATCAACAAGGATGCGGGCCGCGACCACTGGGGCCCCTGCTTCAGTGGCCTGTTTGCTGGCGGTGGCGTGAAAGGAGGCCAGGTGATCGGCAAAACCGATCCCCACGGCTCCTACCCCATCAGCCATCCCTACTCACCGGAAGACATCGGCGCTACGGTCTACACGGTGCTGGGTATCGACCCGGCGAGCGAAATGTACGACCGCTTTAACCGACCCATTCGGCTCAACAACGGCACCCCCATCGCGCCGTTGTTTGGTTAGCTGCGTGCTGCCCTGTCCAGGTCGCAATAGCCGCGAATTCCTCGGAAACGACATGGCCAAGACTGCGCGGAATCTCTCCGGGGCAGGATCCCGATCAAACGGCTTCGCGTTTACCACGTGTGGTTGCTAAGATTGAGCCAGCCCTGGACGTAAAACGTGAGGAGCCACTATGCGACGCCTGCTGCTATCGACCTGTTGCCTCTGGACTGGAATGACGCTCAACGGCTGGGCCGCTGAGCATGGCGAGCAGCCAATGTCTTTCAACCAGCGAATTCGGCCGCTCCTTTCCGCACATTGCTTCTCCTGTCACGGACCGGATGCCGCCAGTCGCAAAGCGGACCTGCGTCTCGACACGCGCGCCGGCGCTCTGGCCGGAAAAGCGGTAGTCCCAGGTGAACCCAATCAGTCGGAACTGATTCAGCGGATTAACAGCACCGACCCCGATGTACAGATGCCTCCCCCGGCTACCGGCAAAACACTGACCGTCGCCGAAAAAGAGTTGCTGACGCAATGGATCGTCAGTGGGGCCCAATGGCAGGAACACTGGTCCTTCATCACCCCGACACGGCCCCGGTTACCACAACCTGAGGGAATCTCACAATGGGGCCGCAACCCGATCGATCATTTCATTCTCGCAGGGCTGAACCGCCTGGGGCTCAAACCGAACCCTCCCGCGGCACTCCACCACCTCGCTCGTAGAGCGGCGCTCGACCTGACGGGACTCCCCGCCGCGCCCGCTGTGATCCGTAACCTGCCAGCGCGCACCGACCCGGCTGCCTTTGACACCTACATCGACGGCCTGTTGACTTCTCCGCATGCGGGTGAACACCGCGCACGTTACTGGCTCGATGCTGCACGCTACGGCGACACCCACGGCATGCACGTCGATAACTACCGGGAAATCTGGCCGTATCGCGACTGGGTGGTGGACGCCTTCAACGCCAATCTACCGTTCGATCAATTTGTACGGCAACAACTGGCCGGCGACCTGCTTCCCGGGGCCACACTCCAGCAACGAATCGCGACCGGATTCAACCGCTGCAATATCACCACCTCGGAGGGCGGTGCCATCCCCGCCGAACTTGACGTCCGTTACATGGTCGACCGCGTCGAAACCACATCCACGGTTTTTCTGGGATTGACGACGGGTTGCGCGGTCTGCCACGACCACAAATACGACCCGATCAGCCAGGCCGAGTTTTATCAGCTGGGTGCCTTCTTCAATAACACAACCCAGCCCGCCATGGATGGCAACCAGAAGGACACCCCTCCCGTCGTGGCGATTCCTGGGCCAGAATATCAAGCCGAGTGGCAAGATCTCCAGACCCGCCGAGCGACATTGCAAACCGCGTTCCGGCACGATTCCAGCAAGGTGGAAAGCTGGTGGGCCGCAGGCCCTGGGCTCCCCGAACATCCCGTTGGCTCAGATGGCCTGGAAGTCTGGCTCCCGCTGACGCAAAGCGAAGGAACTGCCAGTCAACTGCCCGGGTCCGCCCAATGGTCCACCGACCACCCGGCCGGGCGCCGCGGTATCCGGTTTGGTGACCGTGGCCAACTCACCTCGCCTTTGGGGCGTCTGAAAAGCGATCAGCCACTGACGGTCAGCTTCTGGTTCCGCACTCCCGATACGGTTCTGGCGACCACTCTGTTTTCCCAGCAACACAAAGAGAAAGATGGCCCGGAAGTGGGCTGGAAAATCAGTGGCGGGAGTCAGGGTGCAGTCACCTTCGAGTTGACCGATGCCCAAGGAAAGAAGATCCGCGGTAATCTGCCGGACAACGAAGCGCTCACCCCTCGTTCCTGGCAACACGTCTGCGTACGCTACTCTGGAGGCCAGGCAAACTCCTCGATCAGCATCCTGGTCAACGGCCGCGCCGGGAATCTACGCAATTCGTCAGAGCAACACTGTTCCGCCACCGAACTGGTCGACACAGATCTGAAGATTGGTGGCCCCTATCCCTCCGCCGGGATGAGTGATGTTCGCGTCTTCCGCCGCTGGCTACTCGACGAAGAGGTACAACTGCTGGCGGACGAACACCAGTTGCGCGAGTGCTTTGCCCGCGCCGCTCCCTGGGAGCAGCTCTCCGCGGCTGACCGCAAACGACTCGACCAGCATTTCCACCACGTGGTAAATCCCGCCTTTCAAACCGCAGCACGCGGAATCGCGGAGACGGAAACCCGTCGCGATTTCATCTATGCGCGTTCTACCACCACACTGGTCATGCAAGAACGCCCCACCGCCCCGCGTGCCGAGATCCTCGAGCGTGGTGATTACACCAGGCCCCTGGCCGAGGTCCAACCGGCAGTCCCAGCTGTGCTGCCTCCCTTACCGACTGGAGCTAGCGCGAACCGCCTGGGACTCGCTGACTGGCTGGTACACCCAGACCATCCCCTGACAGCCCGGGTGACCATCAATCGCCTTTGGCAATCTCTCTTCGGAACCGGCCTGGTACGCACTGCTGAGGATTTCGGCGTTATGGGTGATACTCCGACCCACCCTCAACTCCTCGATTACCTGGCGGTTGAATTTATAGAATCGGGATGGGACGTCAAGCATATGCTGAAAATGATGGTGACCTCAGCGGCCTATCAGCAAAGCAGTCTGACCACGCCCGCCAAACTGAACCAGGACCCGCAAAATCGTTTCCTTTCTCGGGGACCACGCCTGCGTTTGGACGCGGAGGTGTTGCGTGATCAGGCGCTGGCCGTAAGTGGTCTACTCTCCCTGAATCTGGGCGGCCCCAGTGTGCGTCCTTACCAGCCGGCAGGACTCTGGAAAGTGGTTGCCATCACGGGCAGCAACACGCGAGAATTCAAGCAAGACGAGGGAGAAGCCCTCTACCGCCGCAGCCTCTACACCTTCTGGAAACGGACTTCACCGCCACCTTCCATGGCGGCCTTCAACGCACCCACACGGGAGCAATGCACCGTCCGGCGCGAAAGGACCAACACGCCTCTCCAGGCACTGGTCCTGATGAACGATCCCCAGTTCGTCGAAGCGGCACGGCACCTGGCCCAACGCGCCCTTACGCAACACCAGGACGCCACGGC
>CAZITS010000676.1:0-3783 GCA_964542185.1 uncultured Pirellulaceae bacterium | reverse complement strand
CTTACAACATACCGCTCGAACTGTCCGACGGAACCCAAGTCGACATCGTCCATGCCATGCGACTCCAGACCCGGCAGCAACAAAAACAACGACTGATTCAACTGGGCATTGGTCATATCTGGAACGATCGCTGTCACATGAGCTGGGATTTTTGGCCCCAGAGCAGGGCAGCCCAGATGAAGCAGGAAGGCTTTCAGGTATGGGATTTGAAGGTTGGTGCAACGCCCGATGACACCTATTTGCCAGCGGGCACGGTGGCAACGCACGCACCCGCCGCATTGATCAGCAGGGTTTCCCGAGACGGTGGCACCAGCTGGCGGAACACACGTGTCTTTGATGGCACACCCTACGGACATCTGGTGTGTATGTTTGCCGGCGCAACAGTTCTTCCCGACGACACGATCCTGGTCCCCGCCTACGGCAGTCTCAAGTCTTCCAAAGAAAAAAAGACACAGGCCTTTGTGCTGCGCTCAACCGACCGTGGCAAGTCCTTTACACCGTATTTCATTCCCGGGACAGACTACAACGAATCAACCATCGTCTCGCACCCTGCGGGTGTTGTCGTGGCCGTAATCCGGAGTGTGGCGGGCCCCGTTTTTGTTTCACGTTCCAAGGACCAGGGAAAAACCTGGTCGCGCCCTGCAAATACGGGGTTCACAGGCTCGCCGCTGCACGCGCTCTGCTTGCGAAGCGGTCTGATCGTCTGCAGCTACGCCGACCGCTGGACCACTGGTTCGTTCCGGGCAACTGCCAGCTCCGACGGCGGGCACACCTGGCAACATGAACGGACTAAGGTCTTGCATGGCGGGCTACCGAAACCGCGAACCAGACTTTCAGGACCCGGGCAGTGGCTCGGCGGTACAGGCAGTGCCCAATTGTCAGACGGACGGATTTTTATCTTTTACAGTGTCCCCGATGTTCGCAACCTGAAAGAGCTGGACACTGCCAAAACCACCAAAGGCCATAGCTACGTCGCCGGCAACATCGTCACCGAAGCGTTTCTGTCAGGCGACATATCCGAGTAGTCTGCGCGCGTCTCACAGCAATCGCGTCTTTCTACAAAGCCCCGCGTGAACAAACTGATCATCGCGAGTATGATCAGACGTGCTGTGAATCTCCCCTCCTAATGCCGGAGACACCGATGTTCCTGCCAGCTGCCCTGACCCTGTTGAGACAATTCACACCCCACTGCCTGACATGCCTGTCAACGGTCCTGCTGATAATTACCAGCAATCAGGCAGCGGCCAATGAAGTTCTGCACCTGAACCTCCGCACACGCGCCGAAGTGGCACCCGGAATGAATCAGTATCGCGAAGCGCTTAAGCCTGCTACATGGCAGGCGGATCAAACCGCGATTGTGATTTGCGACATGTGGAACGATCACTACTGCCGTAACGCGGCACGTCGCGTGGCCGAAATGGCGCCCCGCATGAACGAGGTCCTCAACAAAGCCCGTGCCCAGGGTGTCTTGATCATTCACTCGCCTAGTGGATGCATGAATCAATACGAAGGAACTCCCCAGCGCAAACTGGCGCAGCAGGCACCCAAGTTCAAGACCAGGCTCCCTCTGCAAGGTTGGTGTTACCGCGATGAAAAACAGGAATCTGTGTTACCCGTCAAGGTCGACCAGCCCAGCGACGATGATGGCACGATTCGCAAGGCCGTGCGATTTTTCGATCGACAGATAGAGACGCTGCAAATCAAGAAAGGCGATGCCGTTACGGACAGCGCCGAAGCGTTCTACCTGATGGAACAACGCGGCATCAAAAACGTGATCATCATGGGAGTTCACACCAATATGTGTGTGCTGGGACGCCCTTTCGGGATCCGCCAGTTGGTGTACCAGGGAAAGAATGTGGTGTTGATGCGTGACATGACAGACTCCATGTACAACCCGCGTGACGAACCTTATGTCAACCACTACACCGGTAACGATCTCGTGTTCGAGCATATTGAACGCTTCTGGTGTCCGACGGTCACGAGTGCTGACATCCTGGGTGGAAAGCCATTTCGGTTTCCTGGTGATAAACGGCAACACCTGGTGGTCGTGATGGCGGAAAGCGAGTACGAGACATCCCGTACCCTGCCGGCTTTCGCGTTGAAACACTTCGGAGCGTTCTTCAAAATCACCTGCGTCTACGCCAATGCGGATAATCGCAACGACCTTCCGGGAATCGAAGTGCTCAATCAGGCCGACCTCGCCATCTGGTCCATTCGTCGTCGAACGTTTCCCCAGCGACAACTCGATGTGCTGCGCAAATATCTGGCAGATGGTAAACCCCTGGTCGCCCTCCGCACCACAAGCCACGCCTTTAGCTTGCGGAAAGGCCAACCAGCCAAAGGTCTGCAACAGTGGCCAGACTTCGACCAGCAAGTGCTAGGCGGCAATTATCACGACCACTATCCGAATGAATCAGAGACGTTTGTCCACCCCCTTAAGGCCGCTGCCGGACATCCCATACTCGACGGAATCGCGCTGAGTGAATTCCGCGTGTTTGGATCGCTTTACAAGAATCATCCACTGGCCACCACTGCAGCGCCTTTGATGCTCGGCCGGGTCGCCGTGGCAGAAATGGCCGAACCGGTTGCCTGGACCCACCAGCGACCTAACCGGGGACGCGTTTTCTACACCTCGCTGGGACACCCCCAGAGCTTTGAAGTTCCCCAATTCCAGCGGTTGCTGCGAAATGCGACCTACTGGGCGGCGGGCCTGCCCAGTCCACCTCTTCGGCCACGACCAGCAAGCCTGACCCAAAACAAATAAGGCCCATCGCGAAGTCCTACCGTTCGCGCGGCGAAAGTTTAGCCTGAACTGGGGACTACTGGCGACTTCGCTTTAACAATGCACGCGCCGCCGCCGAGAGAACTGCACCCACGTCAGGCTGGAACGGCGGATAGTTCAAAATCCTGGGAACTTTTGCCGCCGCATATTCTTTGCGCAAGTAGGCGTTCTTGTCCGGCACATATCCCACATACCCGTCGGCGTACCCTACTACCAGCGTCTGCTGATAGGGTGAGTCACGCTGGATTTCCAGCCCATAAACCGTGTACAACTCGGCCGGATGAAACAACAGGGCAACATCTCCCAATCGAACCGCTGCCAGCGTGACAGGGAGAGTCTTCTTCTCAAAATCGTAGCGGGATGCAAAGGCCTGGTACCAGTCCTGATCAAACAGGCTACTGTCCTGGTGCTGCGCGATATTTTTCCGAAAGGTCTCCAAGTCAAAAGGCAAGGCAACTGCCTCTGTCTCAACGCGTAATACATCGACTGCCACCTCACGTGCAGATTCAACGGCATCGATAATTGCGGCAGTTACCAGCGTCGCCGTTTGTTCGCGTCCGGTCGGACTGATGTCGCCGATATGCCCCTGCAAATAGGAAGGCGAAACGCCAAATGCTTCGCGGAGACGCTGCTGGACAACGCCTGGCCAACCTGGCCCGGCAGCACCACTTCCACCATAGGTCGTCGGATGCGCCGCAAAGTTGTACCACAGCAGATTGCGTTTGCCACCGCCACGTTCAAAATGCAGTACGTGCAATGACGCATCAAACCAGCGGTCCTGCTCCGTACTCTCCTTCGTAAACTCCGCGTCCGATCGCGCGCCGGAACGTACCGTGCGGTTGACATTGGCACCAACCGCTCGGGCTGTTCCCGCAAACAAGCGGGTCGGTAACCGGTCTGTGAGCGCCAGGCGGGTAGCCTGCACCATTGCCTTGGCAACCGTTTTTTCATACTCCGGGTTGTTGTCGCCCCAATGTCGATTGAAAGCGATGCTGGGCATC
>CAZITS010000675.1:0-3796 GCA_964542185.1 uncultured Pirellulaceae bacterium | reverse complement strand
TGGCATGATGATGGTCATGGACCTGGCCCTGCGAATGTGGATGGCCCGCATCGCCCACATCCTTTTCACCGGCATGCGCATGAATGCGACCGGGGGGCACAACAGCCACAAGCAGCATGGCTGCCGCCAGCAGGATCCCCATCGTTGTTTGCAGATCAAATCTTCTCACAACCCGAAACACTCCCCTCGCACAGGACCTCACATAGAAGCCAATCATACGCACCGATCTGCAAACCGGTCAACGTGAATGGACGGGTAAAAGACATCAATTGCAATCACACCACGCCTTGTTCGATTCACTTGCCAACGTCAGCGCCCTCTGAACACTGGTTCTGGAGAGGAACTTCTGACCAATGATTTCGCTCGGTCGATTACAACACCTCACCGGCTCGGATCCGTTACGCCGTCCACAGGGATTGCCAGACCATCTGTCAACAAGAGCCCGTCGATTTCCAGCCTGGCAGACCACCAGTCACGCAACGCACCGAGGTAGTCCATTTGCGCTTGAAAGTTTGTTTTCTGGGCGATCAACAACCTGACAAAATCGATGCGGCCTTCAGTCCGATAGACATTACTGAGCAGTTCCAACGATTCTTTGGCAGCGGGAAGGATCGATACTTGATAGCGATCGACTTGTATCGTTGCATTTGCGTATCGTTCGAATGTCGCTGCAAATCTCCTTCGCAGATCAAGCTCAACCCGCTCCACTTCACGCTGGGAAGAAATAAATGCCGCCTGTGCTTTCATAACATTGCCCTGATTGAAATTGCGCACAGCCCAGGGCATCTCTATCTGAACATTGGCAATCGTGTTACTGGTACTGTAGTCGTACTGAACACCGGTCTGTACGTCGACATCGGGAATGGGCTCAGCGCGCATTCGCTCTACCGCGATTCGTGCTCGATCAACCTGGTAATGGGCCGCGGTGAGCTCGGGACTGGTCATTAAGATGTCCTGCAGAACTCGTTCACGATCAAGCTGATTGTCCTGGATCACCAGTGATCCCACGAGCTTTGTCGGCATCAGGTCTGGCATGCCAATCACCGACACCATCCGCTCCCAATCCGCCCGATATCGATTGCGCGCCTGCTCGGCGACAATTTCTGCATGGTATTTTTCCACACGTGCTTGCAGTAAATCCACTCGTGTCGCTTGACCGCCGCTCAGCAGCGCCCCGGTGGTCTCAATACCTTGCTGACTCATCCGCAAAAGTTCCTCTGCCAAGGCAATGGTCTGTTGGGCAATCAAGACGTCATAAAACGCGGTTCGAACAGCCGTTTTGACTCGGTATCGCTGGGCCGATTTCCGATACTCCGCGGCCTGCACTGCGTGCGTTGCCGCCCGTTGCTCTAATTCCCGCTTGCCTCCACGTATGAACTCCTGGGCGACGTACATTCCCTGCTGGCCACCGCGACCATTATTACCAGCTTCATTGTGTTGATAGCCGAGCCTCGGATTGGGACGAAGTCCTGCTTGTATGCGTGTACCCTTGTGCACATCGATACGCGCCTGTGCCTGCAGCAACGTAGGGTTGTTTGCCAAGGCGAGCTTCTCGATCTCTTCCAAGGTCAACACGTTGGCTGCCCTGACCAGGGCCAACAGCGTCTCGGCAGCTGGAAGGTCAGCAGCACGCTCCACGACGTTGGCATCTGACGGCGGAACAGATGGAGCGAGTCTCTCTGCAGCCACCGACTTCAATGGCTTGAGCGGTGGTCTGGCAGGGCCAGGGTCAAATACAGGTCTGGTGCGCGCGCAGGCTGAAAACGACACCAACGCCAGCTCTATCATCAGGCATGTAATCGCCAGGCGATTCATGATTTGCACCTACAACGAGCGCCTCTCCACAACGTGCCCGCCTTGCGTCGCAGAGGATATACAGGGATTCTGCCTGCGGTAGCGGACGGTGTGGTTGTATCGACTGCATCGGCAACGTAATGGATCGACCATCAAGTCCGACGGTGATGTTGGTATTGTGACGATCAGTGGCCAGAAGTTAGTCCGGTCAGGCCAAGTTTGCGGACTCGGGAAGATGGTCAGACTCTCCAATTGCTCCGCCACTGCGAGCACGATAGAGTAGCAACAGTTCAGCGCATCAGCACTGCGTCCCAACCAGGCGATCCCGGAAGCAATCTCCATCCACATCAAGTACGCGAATATGCCGCCCTTGATCCTCCTGTGGCCCTCTCAACATCGACCCGCAGGCACGTCTGACAAGCTGGCATTAGATGACGTTTCGCGGCTCTAGCATCACCAACCTAGCCACCGCTGAGTGGAACATGAAACACCTGGCTGCAAGCATTCTGTTACTGACGGGAATTGGGTGTAGCGACCCCCAAGTTTCGGCATTGCAGCAATTAGGCGCCAACATCAAACACAATGCGCAAGGAGAGGTCGAGTTTGTCGATCTCAGCGGTCGTGTGAGTCTGGACGCGCAGGGTGATTTGTCGCGATCCGACTCGAGTGTCACCGACGCTGAGTTAATCCATCTCGCCAGTTTGCCTCACCTGAAAGTACTCTGGCTGCAAAAAACGCAAATCACCGATGATGGAATCGCGCACCTTGCACAACTAACCAGCCTCGAGGAACTCTGGCTCCAGGAAACCCGCATCACCGACGATGGCGCAGCGCATCTGGCAGGACTCACCAATCTCGAAGAATTGTGGCTCCAGAAAACAAATATCAGCGATGGCGGTCTGGCCCAACTGCACGCACTCACTGAAATGAAATCACTCGGTCTTGCTGGTACCCGCATCACCGATGCGGGCCTGGAACATCTGGCCAGCATGGACAAGCTGATCAAACTCGAACTCAACAGCACCTCTATCTCCGGCGAGGGACTCGCACACCTCCGCAACTTGAACGGACTGGAAACCCTTTTATTACACAACACCAAACTTTCTGACTCCGGAATGGTACACCTGGCAAAACTTGCCAGTCTGCGCAAACTCGAACTCAATAGCACCCGGATCAGTAGCGCCGGACTTGTCCACCTCAAGGCATTAACCCGCTTGGAAGCGCTGAACCTTGGAGATACCAATCTCACCGATGTGGGCCTGGAACATCTGGCTCAAATGGACCAACTGGGAACACTGTTTCTCAGCAAGACGCAGATCAGCGATCTCGGTCTGCAACATCTGTCAGCGCTGCCGAAGCTGTTCTGGTTGTTCTTGAGTAATACGCGGATCACCGATGACGGACTCGTCCATCTGCAAGGTATGGCCAATTTGAAGTTCTTGCACCTTAACAACACCGACATTAGTGATGCGGGATTGAAACACCTCGCAGAAGCCCGAAAATTACTGGAACTTCGAGTCTCAGGAACCCGCGTCAGCGGCGCAGGCATGGCCCGGCTCAAACAAGCCTTGCCGAGGTGTAAAATCTACCGCTAGGCGACGCAGCAACGTTGCCATGCGTCGCTCCGCTTTGTTGGTGACTGTCCCCAGCGTCGGGGAGTCGCAGCACAGGCCTGGAGCCGTGCTGCCGGTGGGCTGGTATCCTGTGTTTTGAAATATGGTACGGTTTCGGTTTCCTCGCCAGTTTGAAACGACTGGAGTTCAATCATGTATACGCTCAGATCACTCTCTGCCCGACATCTGCTGAACTTGGCGCGCACACTCCCCTGTCTCCTGCTGACCTGTTCGCTGAGCGGATGTTTCCAGATCACACCTCCCGTCGTACCGCAACCCCAGGCGGTCGCGCCGCCCGACACCACAGCACCCGACACGTTACGCCCTGACGCTCCATCAGCTACCCCGAAAAACCAGAACGACGATGGCAGGGCGGGACGTGCCCGGTC
>CAZITS010000674.1:0-3809 GCA_964542185.1 uncultured Pirellulaceae bacterium | reverse complement strand
CGGCGAGCTGGTGGACATGATAGGTTCCTGCTGGCAATAGCAAACCGTAGGTCCCATCGCTCTGTGTCGTAACTGCTGTTTCATCGACATCCACCAGACCGTCCAAATCAGCGTCACCAAACACTGTCACGTCCGCCATACCGGGCTCACCTGTGTCCCGCTGCCCATTCCCATTGAGATCATCAAACACCGTTCCCTGCACCCAGCCGAAACCACTCAGGGACTGGACATGCACCAGCTCCGCTTCGGCGGTGTACGGTACATGATTGAATACGACATTGGATGCGCTGTCTCCATCCAGATCCGTAACGGGCAACGCAGCGATTCCGTCCACGTTACTCATGTCCAGCACGACGGCAAACACCTTAAACTGACTGTCGAGGGACGGGTTGTTACGCATATTGACGAACCATTGACTGGTCGCGCCAAAAGAGTTTTCCGCCATCGACACCGTGCCACGCTCGTTCGACCGGCCACCTTCCGACTCGTTGATAGGCGAATCCGTGTCAATCTGGCTGCTGAGAATTTCGTTCAGCTCTGTGGTAGTGACATCTTCTGGTGCAAAACCACCGCCCTGCACCACAAACTCTCCTAACACATCCTCGGCGGCTCGATGAAAAATCGTCCCGGGATAGCGGTCGAAATAGTTACGGAAGTTCGCCACACTGAGCGGCGCTTCCTCGGGTAACAATTCAAGCAGAATCGGACCGGAATTGGTTTCAAAAGTGACGAGCGGATTGGAAGTATAGACCACGGTAATGTTGTCGCCTTCGTGGATCTTGTACTCCTGAAAATCATTCACTTCCTGACCATTGACAAACATCTTCAAGGCGTGTTCGTCATCCACTTCATGCGTCATCAGTTGATTCGAAGTGAGAATCGCATCCGGGTTGTTGCCGGCCAGTCCGGCATTCGTTCGCCAGGTATCAAAAAAATCACCAAGTGTAAGAAAGTCATCCAGTGCTTCACCGTTGACGTTGTGCAGGTGCAAGCGATTATCTGGATCGTGGGTGTGAATCGGTGAAATGATCCCGGTTGCATCAACCCCCAACTCATCCGGAATCTCAATACGTTCACCATTGGCAAACAAATTCAGCTGTGCGTGGATATGAAAGGCCCCCAGATCGACAGCGGGGTCCGCCTCGTGAGGCCCGTTGTGATCAACCCCGCCGTGCAACAGACGACGCGCTTCGAGGTGTTCACACGTCAAGTAAGAGCTGCCTCGCTGCCCGCGCAACGCGCCACCCCCTCCACCAAGGGGGTTCCAAAACGATCCGCGACGGTTTCGATGGGATTTCCGACCGCGTGACTTCATGGTGCCTCTCCACAGCAAAAAGAGCCCCTCAGTTGCCGCTCACCTTCAGCATAGGCTGGGACTGCATAAAAAGCACCAAACTTGTCGGCCACTTCAACGCCAGGAAAGTTCATTCCGGGCAACGAAATCACCGCCAGAGTACTCTGCGCAAGCAGCCCTAACTGCCCGAACGCTACAAACGGCTCTACCCTATATCGGGTGGGGAGGCTCCTGAGTTGTGGAGATTGCCGGCAATTCTCTCCTTCCCGGCCCAGGAAGCCGCCACAATCCACATAAACCACTACTATTCAGGGGGTTACGTGTCGAATCGCAGTTCTTCTGTGGGTGCCTCAACTGCCCGGCTGGTCCAGATCGTTCTCAGCGTCGTCCTTCGCAGTCCGCAGCACGCGCCGGATTTCTTGCAGTCGGCGGGCGATCTGCGCCTCCTCGCCCCGGTCTACCGGGCGGTAGTACTCGCGGTCGATGCCGAGGTAGTCCTGAGCCACAACCCCGGCTGGATCGTGGTGTGCGTACTGGTAACCGACGCCGTGCCCCAACTCCCGTGCACCTCCATAATGGGCATCACGCAGGTGACGCGGGACGGGCAACAACTGGCCCTGGGTCACGTCATGCCGGGCTTCGCCAATCGCCACCGTACAGGCGTTTGATTTCGGTGCACACGCCAGATAGGTGACGACTTGAGCCAGGGTAAGCTGGCACTCAGGCAGCCCTACCGCCTCACACGCCTGCAGACCAGCCACAGCCAGCGGGAGCGCGGCTGGATCGGCGTTACCGATATCCTCGCTCGCCAGGATCACGAGTCGCCGACAAAGAAAACGCACCTCCTCGCCTGCCTCCAGCATTCTCGCCAGCCAATACAAACCAGCATCCGGGTCACTCCCGCGAATACTTTTGATCAGCGCGCTGGCAGCATCGTAATGGTCGTCTCCGTCTGCGTCGTAGCGGATCGCTTTGCGTTGCACCGACTCGGCAGCCAGCTCGAGGGTCAATTGAACGGAGCTCCCTGTACTCGACAAGACCCCAATCTCCAACGCATTCAAAGCGCGTCTGGCATCACCATCCGAGACGCGCGCCAGATACTGCAACGCTTCGTCATCAACATGAATGTTACGTCCACCTAAACCGCGTTGATCGTCCGCCAACGCACGCCGCAAGATCGTTTCGATCTGGATATCATTAAGTGGTTCAAACTGGAAGATCTGGCTGCGACTTACCAGTGCGCGATTCACCGTGAAGAACGGGTTGGACGTCGTGGCACCAACCAGTGTGACCACGCCGTCTTCGACATCCGGAAGCAAAGCATCCTGCTGTGACTTGTTGAAATGATGTATCTCATCGACAAATAGCAGCGTCCGTTGACCTGAACTGGCTAGTGTATCACGCGCCTCCTGGAGTACGCCTCGCAACTCCTTGACGCCACTGGTAACAGCACTGATTTGCTGAAATGCGGCGCGACATGCGCCAGCCAGTAAACGGGCAAGAGTCGTTTTACCCGTTCCGGGGGGACCATAGAATAACACCGAACCCAAGCGATCCGCCTGAATCAGACGCGTCAGCAGTTTTCCTTCACCGAGAAAATGTTCCTGGCCAGTAAATTCATCCAGCTTCCTGGGACGCATGCGCGCGGCCAAAGGCTGCGCACTCTCCAGATGTCTGGTCTCAGCCTGCTCAAACAACGACCTGGCAGCCATAACAGTGCTCGCCTTCAGGAAAAAAAACAACGCACACAGCGCGGCTCGCGTCAGAACCGCCACTCCGTACGAAACTGCGATTGCAATCCAGTTCTAAGTCATAATGGCTCGAACCACGCGGCCCTCAACGTCAGTAAGACGAAAGTCCCGACCGGCATGCCGATAGGTCAGGCGAGTGTGATCGAGCCCCAGCAAATGCAAGATTGTGGCGTGGAAATCATGTACGTGCACCGGGTTTTCGGCAACGCGGTGACCGTACTCATCACTAGCGCCATATGTCATTCCTCCGCGCACGCCACCACCAGCCAGCCAGGACGAAAAGACGGTCGCATGATGATTGCGGCCCTGCACGTTCTCAGCCCAGGGTGTCCGGCCAAACTCAGTCGTGCAAACCACCAGTGTCTCATCCAGCATTCCCCGCTGCTTGAGATCGACTAACAGGGCCGCCAGCGGACGATCAGCCTGCAGTGCATATTTCTTGTGTTCTGCCATGTCTTTATGCGAATCCCACGAAATCGATCCGGTCCCATGGATCAACTCGATAAACCGCACACCTCTTTCCGCCAATCGTCGCGCCGCCAGACACTGCCACCCGAAACCGGGCTTGCCCGTCGCTTGGACCCCGTAGGCCGCCAGCGTCGCCTCCGATTCTTGTGAAAAATCAAAAGCGTCTGGTGCCTCCGCCTGCATACGGAACGCTGTCTCGAAGGACTTGATACGCGCAGTGAGCTGCCTATCTTGGCCACGATTTTGCAGGTGCCGACGGTTCAGCGATGCCAGCAGCCGGAGCTGTGAACGCTGCA
>CAZITS010000673.1:0-3810 GCA_964542185.1 uncultured Pirellulaceae bacterium | reverse complement strand
AAAGATTGAGCAGATGCCAATCTGCCATGTATAGACAGCGGCGTCTTCGACCGGGAGAGTTTCTTTCGCGTGCAGAAAAGCGGGGCCTAATACGAAAAACACCATTCCAAAGGTACTTGGCGTATCAAGCCCTAAGGGCATCGCCGTGACATTTGGAGAGCCCGTTTTCCGTGCCAACCGAAACGCCATCCAGAAAAACAGGAGATCTCCGACGAGCACGCCAATTGCGGTACCCGGTACCATGTGTTGCAAGGCGAAGCTGGTAGGGAAATCAAAGGCTCCAGCAAGCAACCCTACCGTCAGCAAGAGGTTAGCGACATTGTCCAGCATTAAGCCAAAAAACGCGTTGATGTCACCGGATGCTGCCCACTGATAGCGCTGGTTTGACATCGACTCATTCGTTGGGACACATGTTCGCGAATCGGACGAGCCGTGAGTGTAGGATGCCGCCGGTTAACTGTCAAATCCGGCAAGCGTGCGCAAATCCCTGTGAGAGAACACTTTGCAGTAAGCGGATTACGTTGAGATGCCCCCCCTTGGAGATCTGTAATTCGTCAGGTGCTGCTCTCACTGCTAGGATATCAGTGGAGAAGATTACGGGCACTGCTCGGCTGAACATTCCTTGAGATGGATCGTAGAACGATGTTGACGACTCACGAGACCGTGACGCGTTCAGAGGATGCAGCCTTTTCTATAGACCGGGCAGCTGATGAAGAATTACTTCTCCGTTACCGCGAGACTGGCCAACAAGAGTATTTTTCGCAGTTGGTCAGACGGTATGAACGGGAGTTGTACAATTATCTGTGTAAATACCTCGGCAACGCCGATATGGCTGAGGATGTTTTCCAGGCGACTTTTGTACAGTTACATTTGAAATGCGAGCAATTTCAGGAAGGGAGGCGGTTTCGCCCGTGGCTTTACGCTGTGGCGACGAATCAGGCGATTGATTTTCAACGTCGCAATCGGCGCCATCGGATTCTCAGCCTGGATGGCGGGGGGCACAGTCAAGATAATGCAGACAGCAAATTCGCGGATTTACTGGCGAGCGATGTTCCCGGGCCGCTCCAGCAAGTGTCTGCTCGTGAACGTGAGGCCTGGGTGGCAACCGCGATGGCCGAACTTTCCGAGACCGCTCGTCGCGTCGTCGAATTGGTTTATTTTCAGGGGTTAAAGTACCGTGAGGCAGCCGAAGTCCTGGGAGTTCCCGTTGGCACGGTGAAAAGCCGTTTGCACTCAGCGATCGCTCGTTTGAGTACTAGCTTTGAAGACTCCGGATTGGAATAGTAACAAACCCGATGCGACACGACTTACTGGGATATCTGCTGGGAGCATTGGATGCGGACGAGCGGGTTGCCATTGAACAGCAGCTGAAAATCGATCCACAACTGCGGGAGCAGTTGCGGGAATACCAGGCACGCCTGGGTTTGTTGGGGATGTCGGATCAAGACCGCGATCCCCCTGGCGGGTTGGCCGAACGCACGGTGCATGCCGTGGCTCCAGATGATGGCGATAGCCCTGCGACGCCCGCGTTTCGTCCAGATCTTGGAATGGAGAGAGGCGGAGAGGCTTCCTCAGGTTGGACTTTTTTCGACGCGGTCGTTGTTTCCATGGTAATGCTACTGTGTGTCTTGCTTTTTTTTCCCGCAGTACTTAGCAGCCGTTCGCTGGCCCATCGCAACGTTTGTGAAAATAACCTTCGCCAATTGCATCAGGCCCTTAGCCTCTACAGTGCGATGACGATTGATCGCAGGTTTCCCTACATTGCCACGAACGGAAATCAGGCTTTCGCGGGTATGGTTGGTCCGACATTGATCGAATTGCAATTGATTGAAGATGCTTCGGTGTTTGTCTGTCCGTCTTCGCCATTGAGTCGCAATAGAGCATCGTGGCACGTTCCTACACCTGCTGAAATTGACCGGGCGAGAGGGTATGTGTTGCGGCAACTGCAAAGTCAGGCTTTTGGTTCTTATGGATATAGCCTGGGAGTTATTGATCGCGGAAAGTATCTTCCTCCGCGAAATGAAAATCGGCCTTATTTTGCGTTGATCGCTGACGCACCGAGTTTGCATTTGCCGGGTCGGCGGTCGGTCAATCACGGGATGCGCGGACAGAATGTCTTGTTGGAGGACGGTCACATTCAGTTCTTGCGGGATATGCCAGGGCCAGAGTACCCGGACCATCCATTTCTCAGCCGCCGCGGGTTGGTTGAACCAGGGCGCGACAGTTATGACGCGGTTATCGGGAGTAGTTTTGAACGGCCGTTTGCAAGAGGCGTTCAATCGGCTGCTTTACAGTCCGTCCGCAGTGACCAACCTTAGTCGTGGTTGTGGGGCGATGTAGCACCGCGAAACGCGGTGATAGGCTACGTAATGACTGGCCAACTATTTTGGCACTCTTTAACGCCCGTGTTCTTGATGCGGCCGCGTTGTTGAACCAAACTAGACGAGAGATGGCGCAAGACGTGGTGGTTAGCAGCCTGTGGCCAATGCACTATCACGAGGCGCCTGCGAAGGCTGCAGATAAGTGCTTCGGCTTAACGTTGAGTCGACCACGGTGTTCAAGAAATGTAGAGGCGCGTGAACGCATGATGTTGCGAACCAAACCTGTTCTGGCGGTGGCTCTGTTTTCGATGTTGCTCTTGATGCCAGCTCTGCCTGCTGCGCCTCCGGAAGAGAAACGCCAGCTGGCTGCTACCAGGCTGGCGGACGTGGATGAGGACTTTGCATTTCAAGGAGAGTACTTGGGGCGAATGCCCGGGCGCGGCTTTCGCCGCAGTTCACTGGGTCTCCAGGTTATTGCCATGGGGGATGGTGCATACACAGCGGTCTTGTTGGCAGGTGGTTTACCCGGAGCTGGTTGGGACCGGACGACACGCCATGCGTTGGCAGGGAATCGCGAAGAAGGTGTGGTCAGTCTGGCCAGCACCCAGTGGTCCGCAAGTGTCCATGATGGGCACGCGACGATTCGTGATTCTAGTGGTGGCGTAGTCACAGTGTTGGACAAAATCCACCGTGTCAGTACGACGCTTGGCGCGCGGCCTTCTGCAGGCGCGACAGTGTTGTTTGATGGGACAGGGGTTGAGCATTGGCAGAATGCCAAGGTCACCGAGGATGGCCTGCTGATGGCCGGAGTGATGACTCAAATGCCAGTACAAGATTTCTATCTCCACCTGGAATTTCGCACGCCGTACATGCCGTATGCTCGTGGCCAGGCGCGGGCCAATAGCGGAGTCTACATTCAGCGTCGTTATGAAGTGCAGATATTAGATTCCTTCGGGCTGAAGGGAGTGCATAATGAGTGCGGTGGACTTTATCGGCAGCAGGAGCCCGATGTGAATATGTGTTTCCCGCCTTTGTCCTGGCAGACTTACGACATTGAATTCACTGCGGCGCAATGGAATGCCGCGGGCGAGAAAACGGCCAATGCGAGACTGACGGTGCTTCATAACGGTGAACCGATTCACCGTAACCGGGAGCTGCGCAATAAGACGGGGGCTGGAAAGCCTGAGGGGCCAGAGCCATTGCCGATTTACCTGCAGGACCACGGTAACCCAGTGCAATTCAGGAACGTCTGGTTATCGGTTGACCCGGTAATCACGCTCCCGGTACAGCGTTGTAGATTGCTGCGGCGGGGATTGTTGCGGCGACGCTAAGAGTTACACCGTTGACGGTGCAGGTGCAGGATGGGTAAAGCCCCGCGCTGAATGCAGTGCCATCCGGTCTACTGAAACGGCAGCGGTTACTTACGACTCACTGCCTTTCCGTCGCAGACAAACCAGGCACATGTCGTCAAATTGCACGCCTTTCCCGA
>CAZITS010000672.1:0-3829 GCA_964542185.1 uncultured Pirellulaceae bacterium | reverse complement strand
ACAATGCGATCGGTACTACACCATAGTGGCATATTCTGGGCTGACTTTCCAGTCTCTGCCGGAGCAAATTTTTCCAGATCAGGCCAGCTGCAATCCTTCAACCGGGCAAATAACCGGATAGTTCATTGGATAACGATCTGGCTTTCTTGGACAGGAATGGGGGCGGATAAATAATTGCCCACGATAAAAGTCATCTTGGCAGCAACAGGTCTCCCTCGATGGGAACAAACCGTGTGGCAGCTCGTATCAAAGATCCCGCAGTCAGCTTCCTGGCTCCGTATACTTCCACCTCCACATCGTGGGCGTCACGCAGCCTCCTGGCGACAATGTCAAAATCACCATCTCCGGACGCCAGTACCGCCACATCCACTTCTGCTGCCAGATCGATCATGTCAAGCGTGATACCCACGTCCCAATCTCCCTTGGCGGATCCGTCTCGTCTTTGAATAAACGGCTTGAGTTTGATCTCAAATCCGATCGATTCCAGAATTTGCTGGAAGCGAATCTGCCGGGGATCCTGGCGATCTATCGCGTAGGCAATGGCGCGGACTACTTTTCTTCCTTGTGTGACACGCTCCCAAAACACACGGTAATCAAAATGGCACCCGTGGCTCTCCCGGACTGTATAGAAGACGTTCTGCACATCGACAAATAACGCGACTCGATCCATAGTACTCCCGCCGATATCACTTTTTCTTACGCTTGCTACGCAACCACGTCTGAGCCGATCCGCCATCAGGCACCCATCGCCATTTTCCGCGACACGGCAATCCGCCGGCGCTGCAAATCGACTTCGAGCACCTTAACCCGTACGACATCCCCTACCGTAACCACATCGCCCGGGTCTTGTATGTATTGGTCAGCAAGTTGTGAGATGTGAATCAATCCGTCCTGGTGCACACCAAGATCGATAAATGCCCCGAATTTCGTGACGTTGGTGATCACGCCTTCCAACACCATGCCTTCCCGCAGGTCCTTCAGTTCATTCACACCTTCAACAAATTTCGCCACCCGGAATTCATTGCGAGGATCTCGACCTGGTTTGGCAAGTTCCGCCAGGATATCCTCAATCGTTGGCAGACCAAACTGGTCGTCAACAAAGTCAGCCGCATGTAACCTGGCAACCAGCGTTGGATCGCCAATCAACCGCTGTGGTTCAAGCTCCATGTGCGCCGCCATCTGCTTGACAACGTAATAGCTCTCCGGATGGACGGAAGAATTGTCCAACGGTTGATCGCCGTCACGAATTCGCAAAAATCCAGCGGCTTGTTCGAAGGCCTTGCGACCTAGTTTCGGAATACTACAAAGTTGCCGACGCGTCTCGAATCGCCCGTTTGCATCTCGGTAGTCGACAATTCCCTGCGCCAATTTGGGCCCGATTCCTGCCACGCAAGACAGCAAAGCAGAGCTCGCCATATTGACGTCAACACCAACCGAATTGACACACGATTCCACTTCTCTTTCCAGCGTTTTTTTTAACAGGATCTGGTTCACATCGTGTTGATACTGTCCAACACCGATGGATTTAGGGTCGATCTTCACCAATTCCGCCAGCGGGTCCTGGAGCCGATGCGCGATACTAATCGCACCTCGAACGGTAACATCCAGATCGGGGTACTCGCTCGCCGCCAACGGACTGGCCGAGTAAATCGACGCCCCCGATTCGCTGACGACAACCTTTGTTACCTCCAAAGCACTAGACCGAATCACTTCCGTTACAAACGCATCTGTCTCACGTGATGCGGTGCCATTCCCGATCGCAATCAACCTGGCATCAAATCGGCTCACCATCTCGCTCAACGTCTTTGCTGCGTGTTCGAGATCATTTCGCGGTGGCGTCGGATAAATCGTTGCACTATCGACAAATCTCCCTGTACCATCAACGACGGCTACTTTACATCCTGTCCGAAATCCCGGATCGATCCCAATCGTCACCTGCGGCCCCGCCGGCGGCGCGAGTAGCAATTCACGCATGTTCTTGGCAAACACGGCGATCGCCTCTTCGTCCGACTTTTCTTTCAAGCCTTGAAGCACGGAAGATTCAACGGCGGGTAACAACAACCGCTCGTAGCAATCCTTGACGGTCGCGCTCAAGGCACGGTGAAATTCAAATCGTCGATTGTGGGCCAATTGTGGTGTCAGTTTGCGCAACACGAACGCGTCATCCAACTTAAGCCCAATCCGTAAAATACCTTCCGCTTCGCCACGTTTCATTGCCAGAAAACGATGCGACGGCACGCGTTTGACTGCCTCCTGATGATCAAAATACATCTCAAACTTGCTGCCTGAATCTTTCTTGCCACGTTTTACCTTTGAAGTAATCTTCCCGAACCCCGCTGCCTGGGCGGCAAGCCACCTGCGTGTTTCTGCGTCTTCTGACCAATGCTCAGCCACAATATCACAAGCACCTTGCAGCGCAGCCTCTTCATCAGGAACACCATTTCCCGGTGACACAAAAGGACTCAGCACATCACTCCTGGATCGATTCAGCACTTTCTGCTGCAACAGGATATCGGCCAATGGCTGTAAACCGCGTTCACGACCGATCGAAGCCCGGGTACGTCGCTTTGGCTTGAAGGGCGAATACAAATTTTCCAGAACGTGTTTGTCGGTACACGCTCTTATTTGTTCGTGTAGTACGCTAGTCAACAATCCCTGCTCATCGATCGTCTTTAGAATCGTGGTCTTTCGCTGGGCCAACTCGCGAGCTTTGCCAAATGCATCCTCGATCTTGCGCAGTGCAATTTCGTCGAGGCCACTGGTTACCTCTTTTCGATAGCGCGCGATAAAGGGAATCGTGTTGCCTGTTTCCAACAAGCTAACAGCAGCATCAACCTGGCGAATGGCACAAGACAGCGATCCGGCAATCTGCTGGACGGAACTCTCGTGGTCAAAACACTCAAAGGACCGATTCATCATCGCTTCTCCAACCACACAAGCCCCCCAAAAGAACAAATCTGGTGCCATGGCCACTGGTCACATCCCAGGCAAATCGTCAGAACAGAAACGTCTGGATTGTGCACACCAGTACCCGGGCGTTGCGACCATTTCCGTGACACCACGTGCTGGCAACGGGCGCCCAACACTACCGCTCCTGGAAATAGCCCAGGCGGGACTTGGTTGCTAGAGAATATACCGGGAAAAACAGCAGCTACGGAACAGGGGCAGATGACTGCCCAGGCAACCTGGGATTCAAGCAATTTAGTCTGCGAAAGCCAGCAGCAAGATGTTGGCTCAGGCAATGATCTCGTGGATCGGACGACCGATATCAATTTCCAGCCGACGGCGGCCGGGAACTTCAATTGCCAAGGGATCCAAGCCAAGCTGATGCAATACCGTGGCATGAATATCGGTGATGTAGTGCGGGTGTTCCGCCGCAAAAAACCCCAGCTCATCGGTCGTGCCGTGGGTCACACCACCCTTAATACCACCGCCAGCCAACCAGGCGCAGAATCCCTGCGGATGGTGGTCACGGCCAGTTCCTTGCGCCGCAGGAGTGCGCCCGAATTCAGTACCCCAAACCACAAGCGTGTCTTGCAACAAAC
Source organism: uncultured Pirellulaceae bacterium (assembly GCA_964542185.1). GTDB lineage: Bacteria > Planctomycetota > Planctomycetia > Pirellulales > Pirellulaceae > UBA9264. Next base: position 284 of record CAZITS010000672.1, on the reverse strand, counting down.
CTCTCCGCTTAAGATCTTTCAGCAGGCCCGCGATCGGTTTGTCGACTTGGCCAGCCAGTTTTGTATGGTTGCTACGGATCCCACCGTGCGCGTCCCAGGCTCCTCCCCCGCCACCTCCGTGAAAAAGCTGGACAAAACGGACACCCCGCTCCACCAGCCGGCGCGCCGACAGACAGAGACGCGCAAAGGGCTGTGTGGTAGCCTGGTCAAAACCGTAAAGGCGTTTGGTTTCTGCGGTTTCGTTATCGAGACCAACGACTTCCGGGACCGCGGTCTGCATCCCG
>CAZITS010000671.1:0-3834 GCA_964542185.1 uncultured Pirellulaceae bacterium | reverse complement strand
TCAGGAACCACTACTACACCGCCAGCTGGTGGGCCAGGAGCTCCTGAACGTCGCAGACGCGGCTGTGGAAAACCGGTTAGCAGATGTCACTTTGATGAAGTCAGGCCAGCCGGTTTCCAACAGTCCGCGCCAGCGACCTGAAAAACCGGCTAAAAGAGACCGTGCTCTGACTGGCTGTATACCGGCCACCAACGGGTTTTCCACAAAGTCTGACGTGTCTTAACTAGAGGATATATCTGCGTTTTTTGCCGTTATTGGTCGAGATATCAACACTTTCACAGTCAGGTTATTACTGCTGTTATAGCTGTTAAATCTATTTATAAAACAGGGAGCGACGCCCAGTGGCGTGCCTCCCGGCATGTGTTTCGGAAAGGCAAATGCCGATGAAAGTCGAATGCAACCGCGAACAGCTGCTTGCCGCCGTTCAATCTGCCGGAACGGTTGTTCCTTCACGCAGTCCCAAAGAGATACTCAAGCACCTCAAATTGACTGTGGTGGAAGATACAGCGGTATTGATGGCGACAGATATGGATATCGGGATTCGTATCGAAGTGCCAGAAATCCAGGTCGAAGCTGTCGGTAGTGTCGTATTGCCTGTCAAAGAGTTTGGTTCGCTGCTGCGGGAATCTGCAGACGAAACACTAAAAATTGAAGTTGATTTGCAGGGTGTCACGGTGCGGGGTGAGCGAAGTGAATACAAGCTGCCCCTGGTCAATCCAGAGGAGTTTCCCGAAGTTCCGACCTTTGAGGAGGAACAGTACCACGAACTTCCAGCCAGGTTGTTTCGCGAGCTGATACGCCGAACACTATTTGCCACAGACACGGAAAGTAGTCGCTATGCGCTGGGTGGCGTGCTGTTGGAATTTGCGGATGACACTTTGGTGGGTGTGGGCACGGATGGCCGTCGCCTGGCCAAGATGGAAGGGCCAGCGAAATCGATCAACGAGCATCAGCCGGGCGAAGCAATGACCATCGTACCGACGCGGGCCATGCAGCTGATGGAGCGGACATTGTCAGACGGCGATGCCCAGGTTCAGATTGCCGTTCATCCAAACCACGTGTTGGTTCGCAGTGCGAAGGTGATCGTCTATTCACGGCTCGTGGAGGGCCGATTTCCCAAGTGGCGTGAGGTTTTTCCTGTACGCAAAGAGGCTGTGACGATTGAGATTGCGGTCGGCCCGATGTTGCAGTCTTTGCGGCAGGCAGCTGTTGTCGCGAATCTGGAGAGCCGGGGAATTGATTTTACGTTTGCCGAAGGTGGTCTGGTGTTGTCGGCGACAACAGCGGAGGTCGGACAGTCACGAGTCGATCTACCGATTTCGTATGAGGGAAATCCGGTGACGGTGACGTTAGACCATCGGTACGTAGAGGAGTTTTTGCGGGTATTGGATGTAGAGAAGACATTTTCGGTCGAAATTGAGGACAGTGAGTCAGCCGCATTGTTCACGACAGATGATGGCTATGGCTATGTCGTGATGCCGTTAGCACGGGAGCACAAGTAGTGCCCCGGCGAGCAAAATTGACAGCGCAACAGTCTCAAGATGTGGAGATTCTTGGCCAGGAAATCGAACTTCGCCGAATGGGATTTCGCGTGCCGCGGCACGTGCGTGAAGTCATAAGTCGGCACTTGTCACGGCGCGGCTATGGCCAGATCCAGGCGGTGGCAGAATTGCAGAGTTTCTGGCGATCGGTGGTCGGGCCGCAGTGGGCGGAGGATAGTCGTCCGGCGGCGTTGCGTCGGGGTGTTCTGGAAGTGCTGGTGAGGAATTCAACCGTCTTGCAGGAGTTGACCTTCCGCAAGCGACAGCTTTTGCAGCAACTGGCGGAAAATGAACAAGGTATGGAATTCAAGAATCTGAAATTTCGCGTTGGTGAGATCGAGAAAGTAGAGACGTAGTAACCGGAAACTGTAGATCCACTGGCAGCGCTGGTGGCGGTTTCTGGTTGACTGGTTCGACGATGGTGCAATTTTTATGAACGATACGCAGAATCCCGGAGATGCAAATCCGGAAGCCAATGGCGGTACATCACCTGAATATGATCAGTCTGATTTGCAACGCCTCTCAGATCTGGAACATGTCCGCGAACGACCGGCGATGTACATCGGCGATGTGACCAGTCGCGGCTTGCATCATCTGGTGCAAGAGGTAGTCGACAATTCAATCGACGAAGCCATGGCAGGTTTTGCCAGTCAGGTCGATGTCATTATCAATGCAGACGGCTCCGTTACGGTTGAAGATGATGGTCGTGGAATTCCAGTGGAAAAACACGAACAATTGTCGGAAGAAATGGATCGCGATGTGTCGACGCTTGAGGGCGTCATGACAAAGCTCAAATTCGGCGGAAAATTCAAGGAGGGGGCCTACCAGGCGACCGGCGGGTTGCACGGGGTTGGTGTCACGGTCGTCAATTTCTTGTCGCAGTGGTGTGAAGTGGAAGTGGCTCGGCAGGGCAATATCTATCAGCAAGGCTACGAGCGAGGGGTGCCCACCGGTGACGTGATTCAGCGAGGAGCAACGCAGAAACGGGGTACCAGGACCACGTTTAAACCGGACGGATCGATTTTTCAGACGACCAAGTTCCAGGGCGCGGTTCTGCAAAAGCGATTGCAAGAATTGGCATTTTTGAATCGGGGCGTTCGTATACGTTTCCAGGACGAACGATCGGATCAGCAGGAAGAATTTTACTATGAGCGGGGCATTGTGGAGTTTGTTGAATATCTCAACCGAGCCAGCAACGCACTGCATTCGGAGGTGATGGAGTTTTCCGGGGAAGTCGATGAGACGCTGTTTGAGATTGCTCTCCAATACACAGGGGAGTTTACCGAGAACGTGCATTCCTACGTGAACAATATCAACACCCAGGAAGGCGGGACGCATGTTTCGGGTTTTCGTGCCGCGCTGACACGTGCCTTGAATAACTACGGGAAGAAAGAAAAGCTGTTCAAAGAAATAACGCCCCAGGGCGACGACTTTCGTGAAGGCTTGACAGCGGTCATTTCGGTCCGCGTCCCCCATCCGCAGTTTGAAGGGCAAACGAAGACAAAGTTGGGTAATAGCGAAGTCGAGGGGATTGTCTCTACTGGATTCTTTGAGGCGTTGTCAAACCACCTGGAAGAAAACCCGAAAGTGGCAAAGACAATTGTCCGCAAAGGTGTGTTGGCAGCGGAAGCGCGTGAGGCGGCCCGCAAAGCCAAAGATGTATTGCGGAAACGAAAAAATGCGCTCTCGGGGGGCGGCTTGCCAGGCAAGCTCCGCGATTGTATCAGCAACGAAATGGAACGTTGTGAGCTCTACCTGGTGGAAGGGGACTCAGCCGGTGGCAGTGCCGAGGGCGGGAGGTTGCGTGACTTTCAGGCGATTTTGCCACTGCGGGGCAAGATCATCAACGCGTACAAAGCGCGCGAAGACAAAGTGCTCGCAAATGAAGAAGTTCAGAGCATGATTTCGGCCATGGGCATCGGCGTCGGCGCGGAGCAGGATATCAGTAAGCGCCGGTACAACAAAGTGATCATCATGACTGATGCAGATGTCGACGGCTCGCATATTCGCACCCTGCTGCTCTGTTTTTTCTATCGCCAGATGTACCACCTGGTGGCTGGCGGGCACGTTTACGCAGCGCAACCACCGTTGTACCGCGTGCGAGAACGAAAAAAGACCTACTACATTCAGACCGAAGAAGAGATGAAGCGCGAGCTGCTCAATCGCGGCCTTGAGGGTGCTTGTCTCGATTCCGGTGATGGGCGGGTGGTGGAGGGTGACGAGATGACACAGCTCTGTAATGTTCTGGCAACGATGGAAGAAGCGCTCACCGCGCTGGAACGCCGGGGCATTA
>CAZITS010000670.1:0-3836 GCA_964542185.1 uncultured Pirellulaceae bacterium | reverse complement strand
TCATATGAACCCAACGCCGCAGACGAACGGTCTTCGTGGCCCCGGACTCCGTAACATCGATCCAACCTTTGAAGCGAACAAACTCAAGGCCACGCTCCACCCGCAGCAGCACTCGACCGCTGGGAACATCGACTTTCGTTTGCCCTGAAGAAACAAACCACAGATCCCTTCCTGTTTGTAGCGTCGTTGCGTCTTGCGGAACGAAACAGGTACCATCTTCCGCCTTGACCAAAACGCGACACGGAAGCCGTTTGTCGGATCGGTCAACAATCGAAAGCTTGAACGGCGCGGCCTGGGCCGACAACGTCGCACTCGCCACCGACACACCGACCAGCATCGAACAAACGAGTCGGTTCGTGAGAGAGCGTCCGGCACGAAGGCTTACGGCTTGCTCACCAGATCGATTCAATTGGGTCACTGTCTCTCCAGTTTCGTTGTCGGTTCATCAACTGCCACCGAAAGCGAACACGTATTCCATGACAAGCGGCGATCCGGCACGGCGTCCGGGGCGCTCAGAACAGCAAGCTCCCTTCTTTCTTCAGCTTACTCCGCCGCATACGATCCACAAGCACCGGGCAACCTCTCAACCGAGCAGGTCGCACCTTGGTGTATTCGAACACGCAGTGCATTCCGCTTTTCTTGCGCTAGATCAATTCCGGAATCGGCTCGCGGCGGTCGAGTAAGTATTGGGGATGGCCATTGGGATCCATCAACGTGGTGGCGGCATCGATCCCTAGTTTCCGGTAAACGGTTGCGAAAACGTGCTGCAAACCCATCTTGCGTTCAGTTGCTTTAGTGTCGCCCCTGGCGTAGAACGAGCTCCGTAGGCTTAACGTTGTCACGGCTGACGGGAATCCCGGGATCGGCAGTGGCCCGCTCGCCGTGAGCGCGACCATGCTGGGGAGCGTCCTCCTGAGCGCGTATGCCGGTTGAGCAATTCAAGGAGAAACGCATGGCGAAGTCCTTTGTCGTTACGCTGACGCCCCTGCTGTTCCTGGTGTCTGGCCTTGATCTGCTGGCCGCAGAGGGGGAATCCCTGCCGCCGCCCAAGTTGTCGGCCGTGAATGCGAAGTTCCGCGACCTTGTCGTGCCCAATGCGAGCGAAGCCTCGTACCGGAAGATTCCCTGGCGTACCTCGATCTTGCAAGGTATCGTCGAGGCGCAGAAGCATGACAAGCCGGTCATGATTTACCTGATGAACGGGCACCCGCTTGGCTGTACGTGAGGAAATGGTGTTACGCTCAGACAGTCTGTCTGGACCGACCCCAAAGTACAGGAATTGTCTCAGTTGCTGATCCCCGCGGCCGATTCGATCGAGCGACCCGGAAAAGCCCTGGACGATAAAACCAATACGAGTTTTGAAGGGCGCCTGATGCGCAAGATCAAGGAGCAATGCAACGATTTCTATTCGTATCAAGGGATCTTCGTAGCAACCCCCAGCGGTCAGCTGCTGGCGGGTACGCACCACGATGCACGCGATGTACGGAAAGTGGAAAAGCTGCTGCGCGCGGGACTGGAAAAGTGGCAGACCATTTCACGCGGCGACCGCCTGATGACTCAGGACATGTTTTCGGAGGCCGTGGCTGAACTCGCCAAGGAAGAGGAAAGAAGCAAGTATCCCGCGGGAGGACTTGTACTCAGCGTGATCTGCCGCGATCTTCCACTGGCCAATCCCAAAGACTTCAAAGGTGGCGAGGTACATCGCAGGATGTACAACCAGGATTATGCCTGGTTCCAGAAATCCGAGGTGCGGGGATTCCTCCCGGCCCAGTTGACTAAGGGTGCCAGGCAGGAGGTGCCACGCGATCTGGTGGCCAGATTGGCACGTTTTCACTTTGTCGACCTGGTACGAGGCCATACTTCGTCCTACCCAGAGAAGGCGGTGGAACGCGCGGATTTAACGGCCGAGGTGATCGAGGTCAAGGACCATCTCGTGTCGTTGGGTTACCTCGGGCGGACGCGCACGTCGGAAGTTCACGAGGGTGTACATATCGAAGGAAAATGGAACCCCCCGGGGCGTGGCATTCCGAAACTGCAGAAACGTGGAGTCGATGCCAGACTCGAAGGCCACGCGATTTATGATCAAAAGGCGGAGAAATTTGTCGCGTTCAACGTGGTCGTTGTGTCGCAGCGGTGGGGTGGTAATGTGTACAACGCGCGTGCCCAGTTCCTTGATTTCGGCCCCGCGCCGATGGGATTTGTGATTGAACTGGCTGGTGACAACGCGGCCGAACAGATACCACCTCTGTTCTTCCGCTCCTACAAATGGAAGTGAACAGGCGATCAGAGATCGTTTGAAGATAAGCGCGCCGTGGCAAACGCCGGTGGGCCGCGATCCGACGATGCGCGGACGAGTGCCAGTGATGAAATAGTGGAAACCAGATCGAGATATCCCGCGCCCCGGGCGTCGTAGCACTTGTTGATCCGGAGCTACAGGGATGGCGAGGTCATGGATACGGTTGAAGTCCCTGAGCACTATTTTTTCGAGGCTGCAATTGAGGAGTCCCTCAGCCGGGGTGCGTATGCCACCATCATGGGTGCTGCGTTCTACAATCGCAGCATTTACAAAGTGGATGACGTAAAGATCTCAGTCTCTGCGTGACTTCTGAAAAGCCGATCCCGCTGTGGGCTACTTTGCGGTCCCTGGCAGTCTGGCAAGCCATGCGAGATTAAACCTCGCAAAGGCAATCTTTTCGTAGGGGTGTGTTTTACCGGTTTCGTAAAGCAATCCGATTGTGGAACCGTCGGCCAGGATGGCCAGGGACGAATACGCACCCGGGCCGGAATGGATCTCCCGTGAGACTTTCCAGGACTGTCCATCGTCGTCGCTGAGTCGCACGGTGAGATTCGTCCGGGCCTCGAACGGGCCAGCATGCGGTGGATTCGAGAAGAGCAAGCGACTCCTGCCGTTTGGTGTCGGGAGTCGGAATAGACTGCCCTGGCAGCCGGGGTCGGGCAGTGATTCTTCATTGCTTTCTTTGAACCACGTTTCGCCCTGGTCCCTGCTGATGGCGATATAGCGGCAACGGCCGCCCTGCCGCATGTTCAGCAGCAGGGAGCCGTTGCTCAATTCGACGACTTGTGATTCATTGCAGCCCTTGTTTTTCACAGGTGCTCCGGCCCGCCAGGTTTGGCCATGGTCGTCGCTAAAGATGACGCGCGAGCCAGCTTTTGAATAACCGGGAATCACCAGTCTGCCACTGCTCAATTGAATGCCAATACCGGGTCCTGCGGCGAAATGTCCCACGCTCTGGGTGATCTCCCGGGGTGGGGACCAGGTGGCACCATCGTCGGTGCTACGCAGAATCAGGCAACGCCCGTGCCATTCGTTTTTCAACAGGTTGGCCAGTCCGCCCCGAATCTCCTGGCAGCAGATCAGGATTTCGCCTGTGCTACGATCCACGACCGGGCAGGGTTGCATGATCGCTTCCCCGTTTCCGGCCAGCACGACTTGCATGCGCTGCCAATTGACGCCGTAGCCAAAGGTCCGCGAGTAGCCGTTGAGTTGGCGTGACTGGCTGGCTTTGCCATGATAGAGGCTGCGTTTGAGTACCAGGTCAGTAGGATCACCGTCGTCTCCCTGGCGGGCTTCACAAAATGCCAGAATTGTTCCCTGGGGCGATACGATGAGTGACGGAATACGATAAATATTCACATCATCGTGACCACTGATAAACACGTCTTGTTGCCGGAAAAATGATTGCCCGTGCAAGCTCGGGGGCGCGCTGGTCAGGATTACCATTGCTAGTATCGTTGGCGTCGCGCAGCAACCAATAGTTCGCATCGACTTGCCCGGCATTTTTGTGCTCCTCTCTGAAATCCCTGTCTCAAGTTGA
>CAZITS010000669.1:0-3843 GCA_964542185.1 uncultured Pirellulaceae bacterium | reverse complement strand
GATGTGTCGAACATCGGAGGCATTACGGCCTGGCTCCAGGTGGCCCGGCTGGCAGCCGACGCCCAGCTACCGGTAACTTCGCACGGCGTCCACGATCTGCATGTGCACTTGCTGGCGGCCGTGCCCAACGCATCCTACCTCGAAGTGCACGGATTCAGTCTCAAACCGTACTTGCGTCACCAGCTGACGATCCATGAGGGGCGCGCCGTCGCGCCGCAGCGCCCTGGCCATGGCGTGGAATTTGACTGGGAGTTGCTGGCGGCGCATCGGGCCAAGGTGTGACGACGGCAGCGCGTAAGACCCTGGTCGGGACAGGGCAGTGTTACCGGGAAAGTGCAGGGATGCCGCGCACCGCCGCGGCATGACCCCAGCTGGCTCGCAAAGCGTGCCGTCGCCGGTGCGTTTGTCGTTCGCGCTGGTCTGACGCGGTCGCATCGTTACGGCGATTCGTCAGCTTCTTCGCTTTCGCTCTCGACGATGACCGCTCCGTCGCCGTCTTCCGGAGCTGCCGTTTCATCCGTCGTCGGTGGCGTCAGCCCCGCCGCTTTCGTGAAAGCCCGCAGTACCGCGTTCAAAGGACCTTTGCCGGCCAGTGATTTTTTTCCCAGATCCGATGCCTGCTCCAGCGTTCCATCGAGTCGCTCGCTGAGGGAGGGGCCGGTTTCTGCGAACGCGTCCTCGGCAGCGGGTGCGGTGCCGCCACCGAAGTCAATACCGTCCGCGTCCTGCAGAATTCCTTCGGGTTCCGCTTCCTGGAGGGCCTTTGCGAGCCCTTCCAGCATCTTGGCCTGGTCGGCGTCTTCGTCCTCTCCCAACGCCTCGTTGAGAGCATCGGCCGTCGTGTTCTCTTCGACACCTACACTCGGATCGACTTGATTGGCCGCGTTCTCCGCATTGTCCGCGGAGCCGCATCCCATCCAACTTGCCAGCAACAGTAAACCCAGAACGCGTTTCATGGGAAATTCCTTTTTTTGTCCAAGACGTTGGCTGTACAAGGCGGCACTCCATTACGCCGCGGATTTGCTTGTAGTTTGACCAATCGCGCCAGCAGAAACAGGCGCCGACCATTATAGCCGGCTGAGGGGAAAACGTGTCCAGGGCAGAAGCTGACTGCACTGCTGGAACACACCAGCGGTGGGATTTTCAGGTTTTCCGTCGCCCCTTCCGTTCGACCCACTTGTAGGCCACCTGGGCGTTGAGTGAACAGAATTTACGCATCGCCTGCGCGCCGCGTTCGGCGACGTAATCGAGAATCAGCTTTTGTTGGGTGCGGTAATCGGCGGCCAGGGCTGAGACCGGCCAGTCGCTTCCGTAGATGACGCGGTCCTCCCCCAGGGCGTCGAAGACGATGTCCAGGTAGGGGCGATAAAACTCCAGATCGCTGGGAGGTTTACGACCACCCTGGGCGGCGCCCCAGACCAGCGCCGAGACTTTGCAGTAGACGTTGGGGTGCCGAGCTGCGGCCCGCATGGCCTGGACCCAATTGGCCGGCGGTGGGTCCTTGGTGATCGGCACGTTGGCGATGTGGTTGATGACCAGCCGCAAATCAGGCAGCAGCCTCGCCAGGCGGTCGACCACCAGTGGGCTGGTCGGACCGCCGATGACATCCAGTTCCCGGTCGTGTGTGCCCAGCAACTTGAAGGCAGCCGCTTTGTCCGCTGCCAGGACCTTGGTGACCACCTGGTCGTTGACGCGAATACCGCGGAACAACGGGTTGGCAACAAACCGCTTGAGGTGTTTGGCGTAGTCGGAACTGGTGGGATCGAGTCGCCCCACAATTCCCACCACGAAGGGATCGTCGCGTGCCAGGTCGAGCAGCCATTGATTGTCTTCCAGTCGCTCGCTGGCCTCAACGATAATGGTGCCGGTGACCGGTTTGTACTGGGGTTCTGCCCGCAGGTCTTTGGGCAGGACCGTACGGTACAAAGGCGAGTCTTTGCGGGGCCAGGGAATGCCACCGGGACGGGTGGGGTCGTAGAAATGCGTGTGACAGTCGATGATGTCCAGTGACGGCTCCGCAGCTGCGGAGCTGTGCGGTGACAGGGAAAGCGTGGCGGCGCTGGCCAGGCTACCGGCAAGTAATGTGCGGCGGGTAGTCACAAGGCATTTCCTCTGGTTTGCAAGGGAATGTTTGGAGATCGTCAAGGCAAGGCCTACGATACGCAGTGCAGCGGCGTACTCTGTGTGACGCAGATGTTGCGCGCAGGAAGTTCGCTGCCATCGAGGGCGAACCTAGTATAACGATTTGCAGAGCGCCGGACTGTGCTCTGGAGCACAACGGCGACGATATCCTGGGCAAGGGGAGCGATCCGTGAAGACGAATGTGGTGCGGGCAGGAAGTGTATCCCAGACGTTCTGGTGGCTGGGTTTGCTGGGGTTGTTATGGATTGCTGCGACGGTCCATGCCGCGGACGTGGCAGGTACCGCGGTACCTGAGCGGGTTGGAGATTTGCCGATTCTCGCTGTGGACCAGTTCCTGCGGGTCGATCCCCAGACGCTCCCCGATCGCCAGACGGCGCGGACTTCTGCCTTTATTCTCAAGACGCAACCGCATGGGGTAACGGGCAGCGCCTACGTGATCCTCACCGACCATCAGGATCCCGCCTTCCGAACCCCGCTGGCGCGTCTGGCGGAGGCGCGGGGGGGGACGATTCTGACCTTCGAGGATCTCACCCAGTTGCCCACCAAGGCCGCCCAACGCGCCGAGCTGCGGCAGAAATTACAGGCGTTGGACGTCCGTTTCCTGGCCATTGCACCCCGCCTGGAGTCGTTTCGCGAGAACACACTGCTGGCGATTTGGGAAGTGGCCGCGACGCTCGACGAAGACCCCCAGCTGGATCTATTTCCCGGTGTGCTGATCGCGTCGGCTGCCAAACCGTTTGCGGCACTCATCCAGCGTTCGATTGAGCACCAGTCGCGCCGGCCCGCAGAACTACAGCCACTGGCGATCAGCCAGGTCCGCACGGCGTCTGAATTGCGTTCGCTTCAGAAGGCGGCCGTGCTGCGGAAGTGGTTTGCCCGCTGGAGGGTGCCGACTCCGATTGTGGCCGTCTATGGGAACCGGTCACGCGGCGCGGTGGAATTGACGGGTCAACAAATCTGGAATCTCCGCGCAGCCGAGGGTCAGCGTTTTGTCCGCCGTTTCCCCGCACCGGTTTCCCAGGCACTGGGCCAGTCATCGTTGGTGGTGATGCATGGCCACGGGATTCCCGGTATGTCGTGTGGCGTCGATCTGGAAGGCCTCTCTGGAGATCTGGCCGGCAAGTTGATGCTGAGTGGTTCCTGCTTTGCCGTCTCACCGGCGCAGTCCGATCTGGCTGCCCTCAAGCAGGCGCCTGGGGGCTATCGCGTCGAGGCCCGGCAGGCCTTTGCGCTCCGCGCTATCGATCAAGGTGCCACGGTGTTTTTTGGGCACATGCGATTGAGCGCGGGTTTTCCGCACTTGTTTCCCGTACTGGAAGGCTGGCTGCAGGGGCAGACGATCGGCGAGTCGCACCAGCGGTTGCTCAACGCGATCATCGCCATGCGGGGGTTCCGCAAAGGCCGCTTCGTGATACCAAACGACCAGCTCCAGCTGCGGCGGATTCCACAAAACCGGCTGCTGTATGTCACGCTGGGCGACCCGGCGCTGCGTCCCTGTTTGTCCCCGGACCCGCCGCAGGCAAAGTAGACCTCCTCGCGTGCGACCCCCCCGCGGGTGATTCGGTCCAGGCGGTTGTCTGCCATTTCCATGGGAGCGTCATGTCCTCAATCGTCGCAACGCCCAATGGGCGACTTGATGACCGCGGAGCGCACGACCGCTGGTTCATTTTGAGCCTGCTGTTCGTCAATTACTTCACGCTC
>CAZITS010000668.1:2754-3846 GCA_964542185.1 uncultured Pirellulaceae bacterium | reverse complement strand
ACTACGACGCGGCACAGCTGCAGACGCCCCTCACTCCGCGACACGCCTCACCACACCGTCCCCGGGCAGCACGCCGGCACCAGCACATCTCTCGTGGATCAGGCGATAATCTCTTCGATGGGATGGCCGTATTCGATCTCCAGCCGTTGCTGGCCTGCCATGTTCAGTCGACGTGACTCAAGCCCCAATTGCCGTAACAGTGTGGCATGGATATCGGTCACGTAGTGCGGACTTTCTTCGGCATGAAAACCAATTTCGTCGGTCGCACCATGCGTAACGCCTCCCTTGATTCCGCCGCCCGCCAGCCACACCGAAAAACCGAATGGATGGTGATCCCGGCCGGTGCCTCCCTGCGTTCCGGGAGTACGCCCGAACTCGGTGGCGAAGACCACAATGGTTTCTTCCAGCAATCCGCGTTGCTTCAAATCTGTAAGCAAACCGGCGACCGGTTTGTCCACTTGCGCTGCGAGCTTGGTGTGGTTTGACTTCACATTGCCATGCGCATCCCACGCGCCCGCCGCACCGGCGCCATGCATAATTTTGACAAAGCGAACCCCTTTCTCTACGAACCGCCGCGCCGCCAGCAATTGTTCCCCAAACGCTTTAGTCTGGCTGTCTTGCAGACCGTATAACTGCTGGGTCGCCGCCGTTTCGTCCTCAAAGCGAATCACCTCCGGAACGGCGGTCTGCATACGAAACGCGAGTTCGTAGGACTTGATCCGCGCCCGCAACGCCTCGTCTGCAGGACTCCGGACCGCCTCAATCTGATTCAGACGTTTGACCAGATCGAATTGTAGACGCTGTTCTTCCCGCGAAAGATCCAACGCGGGCTGTGCATAGGGCAATGGATTCTGGGGATCCACCTCCAAACGCACAGCATCGTACGCACGCCCCAAGTAGCTGCCGTCATTGTGCACCTGGGGATACTTGACTCCCATTTTGACGTACGACGGCAAATTGTCATTCAGCGAACCCAGCCCAAAGGTGACCCAGGCACCAATGTTCGGAAACGATCCATCCAGATTGTGCCGCCCGGTCTCAAATTGATACTGCGCACCGTGGTTATCGTCGGTCGTCCACATGGACCGAACC
>CAZITS010000668.1:0-2744 GCA_964542185.1 uncultured Pirellulaceae bacterium | reverse complement strand
GACGACGAAGAAGAAGAGAAGGCTGCCGATTTGAACCACCGCGATATCATCGATACAATTCCCGACATGAGGGAAAAAATCACTGACCTCGATCCCGCTCTCACCGTATTTCCGGAATCCAATTTGTGTCTCGTACAAGCGGTTCCGCTGCGTGTTCTGATTGGTGGCCGCGACGCGCAGCTTCTTCAATCGCTCAGGATCCTGCACATACTTCCAGGGCGTTTCCGCAAGCGTTTTACCGGCGTACTTGTCGAGCGTCGGCTTGGGATCGAACGTTTCCAGGTGGCTGAAACCGCCGCGCATGAAGAGCCAGATGACGTTCTTGGCGCGCGGCGGGAAATGCGGCTGGCCATCCGGCCCATCGCTCACTGCGTTCGCGACCGCCGATCCGTCCCGTGCCAACAACGCGGCGAGCGCCACCCCCGACAGCCCCCATCCGGTCTCGGTGAGCAACGCCCGGCGGTTCAAACAATTCGTCTGCATGACTCGGCCTCAGCGAATGGTGAGTACATTATGGTGATTGACTAGCACCAGCGGCACCCATGAGGGAATAGCACGGACACCCTCGTGTGCAGATTGCCCGCGTTTCAGTGCTTGTGATCGTGGTGTTTGCGATAGTGCTCCAACATCGCGTCACCAAAGTCGTTGTCGAAGTCGCGATACACACAGTGAAGGTGATTGGCCTCGTCCTGGGTGTTGTCATACTCGATGAGGAAGGTCGGCCCTTGGATGAGATAGTGGTGTGGCTGACCGGGAACCAGACCGCCAGCCCAGACGAAGTGTATGTTTTCCGCACCTGCGCGATCAATGCGGGCTAGATCCTGGTCCGCCAGTTCCTTCCGAATGCGCCCGATGTGTTCGCGGACGAGCTTCATCAGAATCCCGCGCTGTTCCACCGTCATCGCGGACGCCGGCACGCCACGTGGCTTGCCGCGTTCGATCTTTCGCTTGTTCCCGGTCGTCAGCCCGCCCACGGTTTCTGTCAAAAAGTCCGGGATTTCACCGAATCCGGCCTTCCGCTGCTCGGCCGTGAAGGATTTGGCTAGTGCGCGTGCCAGTTCGGTTTCCTGCTGCAGCACCTGGAGTCCCTTGCGTGGCCCGTTCTCAACTGTCGCCGGTATCGCGCCAAAAAATGACGGGGTAACCGAAATCCACCGCCCCCCGACAACGGTTACATTAAGCGAGAGATGAAAGCCTTCAAACCGATAGCCCCAGGTTCCATCCGGCGCGGGGTTACCAAAGATCGTGATGTAGTAACTGTCTGAGTCACGATGGGCGTTGGGCGTCTCGTCGGTTTCGCGCAGGTAGTCGCCCAAGCTCATGATGGTAAACGCTTTTTGGTTTCCGACATGACTGAGCGTGGCGCTCATCAGGGCATAGGCGAGCTGGCGCTGGCCCACCTTGAGGTTTTTCAATGGGACGCCACGGCGGGCAATCGGAAAGAAGTGGAAGTTCCCCCGTTCGGCGTCCTGAAAAAGGTATTTTGCCTGCATGCGGGGATCGAGAGTGTCCATAAACCGCTGCGCAGCGACCGCGAGTTCACGGGCGACCCGGGGCGATTCGATTGCATTTGCTGGCAGCTCGGCAGGGTCGTCTGCTCCGGCCCCCGACAGCAAAACGACGGCAGTGATGCAAACAAGTAGCTGAGGACAAAACCGATGTAACGTCATCGTGGTTCTTTCATTTGCTCAGGGCGATGATTCAATTTACAGTGCATTGACGCTTTCACTTGCCGCCTGCCAGCTTGCACAATTCGCTGCCCGCTTTGATGAGTCGCAGGAGATCGTGTCTGGCACCTCAGGCAACAGGACGACTCGATACATGACGACTCCCTCGCGAGGGGAATGCGCGGCGACCAGTCCATCGACTCCAAAACCTTGCCGGCTTCGCAACCCATCTTACCATCCGACAGCCTGCTACGACGAGTGCCAGGATACGGTTTGTGGACAACGCGAGATGGAGTGAACGTCGACAGAGGGAGCGAGAATCCACCTAACCCACGATCACTAGTCTGCCTGGATGTCGCGTGCCTTTGGATCAAAGACCATACGCTGGCCACGCGACAGCCTTTCCGTGGTCATGATACACCCGATCGCATGTCCGTAGCCGGCACGAGCCAAACAATAAAGGCCCGCGGCATTGCGGCGGCCTGTAGCCAGCAACCGAAAAACTGGAGCCGCTACGAACGGCCTGCCCGTGTGCCTGGCGTTTTCAGGTTCTCCGTCCACCTCTGCGACCGGACGGCATCACCGACGAAAAATGGATGGGATGACCAGGACGCCTGCCATGCGAAGACGATCAACAGCGCCAGCACAAAACATCAGGCAAACCAGGGCCTTTCGTTTTCCGCGCAAATCAGGACTCTTTTGTGCACTCCTTGCTCGCGAGTGCAGAGCGACACTTGCCCAACGCAACACGAGGCAGCGCCGTTTTTTCCTCGAGCCCTGACGTGACGGCTAACAAATGCCGAGGCCGCTTGTGCAGTTCGGCGGAGTTTTATTGGCACTAGGGCGTTAAGGTTTGACTTTTTTGGAGGTCATCGTGATGGGCGGCAAGGCCTTACCATCTTGATCCTTTCGCTTGGTGTGCCAACTTCCCGTATTCGCGTCGAGACACGTGAAGGTGGTAGTCTCGTACTCGATGGTTCCGTCCGTATGCCAGGTGGTGCCGGTCATACTTATTTTCACGCCAGCCTTGATCTCCTTAAGCGTCTTGGGCTTGTGGCACTTCCTTAAAAAGCGGCT
>CAZITS010000667.1:1955-3846 GCA_964542185.1 uncultured Pirellulaceae bacterium | reverse complement strand
TCGACAGATAGCGTTCGATTTGCTGCGTCGAGCATTGGCAATCACGTCGCGGATGTCCTCGAAATCCACAGGGACAGGGGTTCATCGCCGCAATCAACATGAAATCCGCAGGAAACGTGGTCGACCGTAGCGCGCGGGAAATTGTCACCGTTTTTTCTTCCAGCGGTTGCCGCATCGATTCCAGGGTCCGTCGCTGAAATTCAGGCAGCTCATCCAGAAACAAGACACCGTTGTGGGACATGGAGATTTCACCGGGCACTGGTGTACTCCCACCCCCCACGAGGCCCGCATCACTAATCGAGTGATGGGGGGCGCGAAAAGGACGGACCGTGACCAGTTGTCGCGATCCTCCAAGTCTTCCCAGGGCACTGTAGATCCGCGTCGTCTCCAGTGACTCGGAACTGGAAAGGGGCGGTAGTATCGAAGGGATTCGTTTGGCAAGCATCGTTTTGCCAGAACCAGGTGGCCCAATCATCAGCAGGTTATGTGCACCGGCGGCAGCCAGGATGATCGCGCGTTTGGCCAGCTCTTGCCCACTGACATCCGCATAGTCAGTGGGCGCCAACGCAGGCTGAAGCGAAGGCGGCGGCGCAGACACCACCTGTGAACAAGCAACCTCAGCACCGGCAAAAAAGGCGACCGCTTCATGAAGACTGGCAACCGGAACGACTTCCAAAGACTGCACAACGGCGGCCTCCGGCGCGCTCTCAACAGGTACCACAATCCCTTTCAAACCTGGCTCACGGGCAGCTGACATAGCCATCGCCAGGGCACCTTTGACCGGTCTCGTTTGTCCTTGCAGAGATAATTCACCGACCGCTGCGTAATCCGCAAATCGGTCGGTGTTCAATTGACCGCTACTCGCCAGAAAACCCAAACTGATCGGCAAGTCAAAGGATGCCGCCTGCTTGGGTAACTCAGCGGGCGCCAGGTTGATCACCACGCGGTGCTGTGGGCGTTGAAATCCTGAATTGACCAGGGACCGTTCGACCCGATGGGTGCTTTCGCGAACGGCCGCTTCGGGGAGTCCGACGAGGATTGTCTTGGGGAGACCTCCGGTCGCCACATCGACCTCCACGTCGACGGGAATCGCATCAATACCAAGCAGTGAAAACGTCCGCAGGCTGGCAAGCATCGAAGACCAGTTATAGCTCTATTATGGGTACTAGTTACCCCCATTATAACTATTTATGTCAAGATGCAAAATACTCGCGGCAAACCTTTTCACGGGCGCCTGCACCAGGCGGTCCAATCTGCTGGGCTATCTACTGCTCCTCAAAGGCGCCCACGTAATGCGCAATTATCGGTCTCCTGCTGTCCGGCGGCCAGACGATGCCCACCACATCAAAGCGTGCGGGACAGTCCAGCAGGCGGTGTTGTTGACAGTAGTCGAGCGCCAATTGCGCCAGTCGCCGCTGCTTGATCTCGTCGACCGCCAGGACGGGGTTTCCTGCACGTAGCGAACGCCGTGTTTTGACCTCCACAAAAACGAGCGTCTGACCATGTCGTGCCACCAGGTCGATCTCACCCCGACCATTCCGCACACCACGCTCAATGATCCGATAGCCTTTTCGTTGCAAGTAGCGGGCAGCCAAAGACTCTCCCTGGGCGCCAAGAGGGCGCTGCGCCTGTCTGGCAAATCGCCAGAATTGATCAATCCACATGCCATCACCTGCTGAAAAAAAACGTCGCGATGCACCCGGCGCCGGCGATCGGACACACAGCCAGGAGGCCGACCAGCGACCACAAACGAAACGTGATCGGGCCCTTTGATTTTCCGCCAGCAGCCGGACACGTCTGGTCCCTGGTGATCTGCTCCGTGGTAGATTCCATCGCGCACCGCCGTTGTCGTAGCCGCCGCAGAACGGGACGGTCTGGCTACCGTTTTGAG
>CAZITS010000667.1:0-1855 GCA_964542185.1 uncultured Pirellulaceae bacterium | reverse complement strand
CAATCGGAGCAAACGACACTGCGTCGCGGACTACTGGAGTCCCCGCAGTTGTTCCAGACCCGCTTTCAGTCCGTCGATACCGTGATGCATCAGCGTGCCGATGTTGATGAAGCGATAGCCCTGGTCCCAGGAACGACGGGCTTCTTCGAGCGTATTGAAGGTAATCCCCGCCGCTTTACCATGCGCCGCGACACGGGCGGGAAAGTCGGCCAGGAATTGCTGTACCTGCGGGGTTTCCGGATGCCCAATCACTCCCATCGTGGCGGCCAGATCGGCAGGACCTGCGAAGACAATATCAACACCCTCCACAGCTGCAATCGCGTCCAGATTTTCGATACCCTCGGCCGTCTCAATCTGCACAATCACGCAGGTCTCTTGGTTTGCCACGGGCAGGTAATCTTGCCAGGAGACATTCATGAACGTCGTCCACAGAGGCGACACACCACGGGATCCGTCAGGCGGATATTTCGCATATTCGACTGCCAGGCGGGCTTCTTCCGCGGTATTGATTTGCGGAACCATGACGGTGTTGGCACCGATGTCGAGCGCTTTCTTGATCCAATTCGGATCCAGGCCTGGAACACGAATCATGGGGGTACAACCGGCCTGCCGACAGAGAATGGGAATCCAACGGACTTCGTGGGTCCCGTACGGCCGATGCTCCAGGTCAATCCAGAGGAAATCAATATCACAGTCGATGGTCATCTTGGCAACGATATCCGAAGCATCCGGGACACTGGCGCCCCAGACAGCACGACCTTCACCAAGACGATGTTTGACACGATTTTCGAACATACCAGCTCCCCCAATACGCGGCTCCAAGTCGACCCATTATGTCTCATCTTCCCCGCTGGGGACAGGATGCCCACTGGGCATCAGGTTGGACAAGGCCTCACAGGGGAAGATACCCGGGACTGTCCCGAGCTAATCCCCGCGCGACGCTGCGCGATAGTATGCGATCACACTGGAGAGAATGTCGGCTAACGTCGCCGCGGGTTGATAGCCGGTCAAACGAGAGATCTTGGCCAGATCAGGCGTACGTCGCGGCATATCTTCAAAACCTTCTGCGTAGGCCTGATCATAAGGGACATGGACGATTTCCGAGTCGCTGCCAGTCATCTCGCGAACTTGTTCAGCCAATGCCTGAATGCTGACCTCTTCGCTGGAACCAATATTGAAAATATCTCCCCGGGCTGCCGGTTTTTCAATCAACCCGATCATCGCCGAAACGACATCATTCACAAATCCAAAACAACGTGATTGGCTGCCATCGCCGTAGACCGTAATGGGTTCATTGCGTAACGCCTGCTGGACAAAACGGGGAATCACCATGCCATAACGACCTGTCTGACGTGGCCCCACCGTATTGAACAAGCGAACGACAATCGCCGGCAAGTCCTGTTCGCGGTGATAGGCTAATGCCAGAAACTCGTCGAGTAATTTGCTGCACGCGTAACTCCAGCGACCCTTCTTGCTATTTCCCAGTACCAGGTTGCCCTCCTCCTGAAAGGGCACCTCAGCGCTGAGGCCATAGACTTCCGAAGTCGAAGTCAACAACACCACTTTGCCGGTCTTCGCCGCCTCTGCCAGCAGGACTTCCGTTCCCTGCACGTTGGTCTGAATGGTCTTCACCGGATTCTCGACAACCAGTCGTACCCCGACGGCCGCAGCGAGGTGGAAGACAACATCACAATCATCGACCAATGCACCCACGACGGTCTGGTTCCGGACATCATCCAGGGTGAAAGCAAAATTCGGATGCCCTTCCAAGTGGGCAAGGTTCTGTCGGCTCCCGGTGGAGAGATCATCGATGACACTCACCTGATCGCCGCGCTGGATACAAGCATCCACGAGA
>CAZITS010000666.1:0-3847 GCA_964542185.1 uncultured Pirellulaceae bacterium | reverse complement strand
TGGGCGTACGCAAATTGAAGCCCGCTGGCAGGGCCATGCGGCGACTGCTGAAGTGATCATTGAGGGGCAAGATCAGACGTTTGTGTGGAATTTTCGCAATCATGTCGAGTCGGTTCTTTCCAAGACTGGCTGCAATTCGGGAGCTTGCCACGGCGCCCGCGCGGGACAAAAGGGATTCCGCTTGACGCTTTTCGGATTCAACCTGGAAGCCGATTATGCGTATCTCACCCGTCAGGCCCGCGGCCGTCGCATTATTCCGGAAGATCCCGGCCGCAGCTTGATTCTCACCAAACCAACAGGTCTGATCCCACACAAGGGCGGCATCCGGTTCGAAGTGGGTTCGGCTGAATACCAGGTACTTGCAGAATGGATCGCAGCTGGAAGTCCGGGACCGGCGGACGACGATCCGGTGATCGAGAGGCTGGAAGTGCTGCCTCCCGCATCACGGCAAACGGCGGGCAGCACCCAACAACTCGTGGTACTCGCACATTTTAATGACGGGCATGTGGAAGACGTCACCAGGTGGGCGAAATACACCTCGGTCAATAGCAGTGTCGCCACGGTTGCCACACACGGCCAGGTTTCGGTTCGCGGTTCGGGCGAAGGCGCTATCAAGGTCTGGTACCTCAACTTGAATGAAATGGCATTTGTCAGCGTACCGTACAAAAACCAGACCCCGTCACAACAGTTCGCAGATACCGCCAGTTCCAACTTTATCGATCAGCTGATCACGGACAAATTAGCCAGCCTTCAACTGCCCCCCTCGCCTCCATGCCGCGATGAAGTTTTTATTCGGCGCGTCTTTCTGGATACGATTGGCACGCTGCCGACGATCGACGAGACCCGTCACTTCCTGGCAGATGACCACCCCGCCAAACGGGATGCCTTGATCGACGCCCTGCTGGCACGACCTGAATTTGTCGATTACTGGGCATATCGCTGGTCTGATTTACTACTGGTCAACAGCGAAAAACTCGATGCGGCCAGCGTAAAGTCCTACTACGGCTGGATCCGTGAGCGCGTCGCTGAAGATACGCCCTGGGATCAGATGGTGTCACAAGTCATTACCGCCACAGGGAGTACGAAAGAATACGGCGCCGCCAATTTCTATACGCTGCACCAAAGCCCTGAAGAAATTGCCGAAACGGTTTCCCAGGCCTTTATGGGCCTGTCGATCCAGTGCGCCAAGTGCCACAACCATCCTTTGGAAAAATGGACAAATGACCAGTATTACGGTTTCGCCAACATGTTTGCGCGAGTTCGCGCCAAGGGCAATCCCCGTGTTGTCTTTGCGGACACACGGGGTGAGTTGATCCAGCCAGCGACTGGCCGCGCCCAACCACCACGGCCTCTGGATGCCCAGGCGGTTCCGTTTACCGCCACACAAGACCGGCGGATCCCACTTGGGGCGTGGTTAACGGCCGCAGACAACCCCTACTTCAGTCGCTCCATCAGCAACCGCATCTGGGCCAATTTTTTTGGTGTTGGGCTGGTAGAGCCGATTGACGACATGCGGATAACCAATCCGGCCAGCAACGAACGCCTGCTCCAGGCTGTTTCCGATTTCCTGGTGTCACGCAACTTTCGTCTCAAAGAACTGATACGGACGATGGTGCAGTCAGCTGCCTATCAACGCAGCAGCCAGGCAAGTAAAGAAAATGCCGCGGACCAACGCTTTTACTCACGTTATTATCCGCGCCGCATGAAAGCTGAGGTGCTACTCGACGCGCTTTCGCAAGTGACACAGGTCCCCACTGCGTTCAAGGATCATCCACGCGGTTTCCGGGCTTTGCAGTTGCCAGATTCAAACATCAACTCTTACTTTCTGACCACATTTGGCCGCCCCGAGCGTGTGATCACCTGTGAATGCGAACGTAGCGATGAACCAAGTATCACCCAGGTGTTCCATCTCTATAACGGCGACACCATCAACGGAAAATTACAGGCAGCGGAGAGTATCGTTGGTCAAATTGGCTCTGACGTACCCGACACGATGCCGATTGAACAAGCCTATCTCGCCGCACTGTCACGCGCCCCTTCGGAATCCGAGGCAAAGAAACTTCTAGAGGTGTTTCAAGCAACGCCTGCTGCAGACCGCAGGTTACTCATTGAAGACCTTTACTGGAGTATTCTTAGTAGTCGCGAGTTCCTGTTCAATCACTAAAACCCACGAACTTGCCTGCCAATGTCGCAACACGCAACCATGACTGCAACCAGGCCACGGTACTCGATGTTCTCCACCTTTCTGCCTCAAGGCGCTCATCGAATGACACACCCCCTCGCACTTCGAAACCTTCTACTGCTGGCTCTGCTCCCCTCCTTACTTGCGTTGCCGGACACCAACACCATGCGAGCCGAGGAGTCTGCGGCCGGCAAGCAGACGTTTGAACCCGTTATGCAGGTTCTGAAGAAGTACTGTGTCGGTTGTCACAACGCAGACGAGGCCGGAGGAGGCCTGCGGCTCGACAGTTACACCGCTCTACTCAAAGGCAGCAAACGCGGATCGGTGGTTACGCCGACACGTGGCGACCTCAGTCGCCTGATCCGCGTCGTCTCAGGCCAGACAAAACCAGCGATGCCGCCTGCCGACGAACCACAACCAACCGCAGCGGAAATCGCTTTGCTGACCAACTGGATTGACCTCGGAGCCAAAGGCCCGAGAGGAGATTACGATCCCACACGTCTCATTACCCCGCGTATCGAGTTGACCAATCCAGCGCGGGCGCCGGTCAGTGCAGTCGCTCTCGCACCCGATGACGCTGAAGTCGCAATCGCCCGCTATGGCACCGTCTCTCTGGGCCCACTGGAATTGTCTGAACCGAGACGTCAGCTTGTGGGTCCGCGCGGCAACGTAAATGACCTTGTGTACTCGGCCGACGGCAACCTCCTGGTAGCTGCCTCGGGAGAACCCGGCTTGTTTGGTGAAGCGAGGTTGTGGGAACGCCAAAGCGGCCGTGAACTGCGGGTCTTTCAGGGACACCGAGACAGCATTTACGCCTGTGCGTTGAATACTAGTGGAACTTTGCTGGCAACGGGCGGTTACGATCGCCAGATCAAACTTTGGGACGTCGAAAGTGGCAAGACACTCTTTACCCTGTCCGGCCACAACGGTGCCGTGTTTGACCTGGCTTTTCGTCCCGACGGCAAAGTATTGGCTAGCGCTAGCGCTGATCGCACCGTCAAGTTGTGGGATGTCACCACTGGGGAACGCCTCGACACTCTCAAACAATCTACCAAGGAACTCTACACGCTGGCCTTTGCACCCACCGGCAACCACCTGGCAGCCGGTGGCGTCGACAACCGCATTCGCTTGTGGCGAGTCAGTCCTTCGGCACAAGAGGGCAGTAACCCACTTCGGTACTCCGTCTTTGCCCACCAGGCAGCCATCCTGCGCATCGCCTACGCCCCACACGGCAAGACATTGGTGTCCGCTGGAGAAGATCGCACCCTCAAACTCTGGGAGATGGACAGCCTGACTTTGAACCGGCAGCTCGAAAAACAGCCCGACTGGGTCTCGGCACTGGTAGTGGCCCGTGACAACCAGACATTGCTGGTGGGACGGCTGGATGGAAGTGTCGGCAAGTACTCCCTGAAAGCCAGCGGGAACCAGGATGCCGGGCACGACGTTCTCCCGGAAGTACCCGATCCCGTCGACTACGGCACCCAACCGGCTCTCGACAAACTTGCGAGAACGGCTGAGTCCGAACCCAACAACATTCCCGGCAACGCCACAAATCTTGCCGTCCCAGGGGTAGCAACTGGAGAGCTTCAAGCTGGTGCTGAACAAACCCCTGACGTCGATCTGTTCCGGTTTCAAGCCCGCCGTGGCGATCAATGGATTATCGAA
>CAZITS010000665.1:1721-3850 GCA_964542185.1 uncultured Pirellulaceae bacterium | reverse complement strand
TGGTTCAGCGGTATGCGGCCACACCGCGACCGGTGTTGATGATGCTCGCCAATTACGGCGCGGGCGTGGTGTTCACGTTGTTGCAGATCGCGGTCGGCGCGGCACTGCTGGTGTACTACACGCAGTTTCCCGAAGCCTTGCCAGAGGGAGTGAGGGACGTCACGCAAGCCGAATTTGCCGACGACGCCTTTCCCGACTTCATTCAGTACCACTTGCCGGTCGGCCTCAGTGGGCTGGTGATTGCCGCCCTGCTGGGCGCGGCCCAGTCGACGATGGACTCGGGCGTCAATTCGATCGCCGCGGTGATGTCCCGCGACGTCTTGCCGGCGTTTGGCTATCAACAGGTCGCCGGCAATCTCCAGCTGGCTCGTTGGACGACGCGGGGCGCGGGCCTGGGGGTGCTGCTGATGGCGATCCTGGCCGGCCAGTTGTCAAACGCCAATAACATTATCGACATCGCCCAGAAAGTGGTTCATCTGGGACTGGGGCCGATGGGGGGGCTACTGCTGGTGACCATCCTCGGACTCCGGGGCAGCGCCCTGGCCGCCAATACGGCGCTGCTGCTGGGGCTTGCTGCGGCCCTGGCAGGGGCCTTTGGAGACCAGGTGCTGGGCCGGCCGCTACTCTCGCCGCTGTTGATCATTCCGGTCTCCTGGCTGGTAACACTGATCGCTGCGCCGCTGTTGGTACTGCTTTCGGGTGGGCGGTCGGCGTCCCGCGGATGAAGTCGTTGGCAGATTCGCAGTGGTTGCGCGTCGTGGTTTGCCAGGGCCCTGAGAGTGGTCCCGTTGTTTCCTCCGCCGCCGCTTTCTGTCACATTCACCAGTTCCTAGTGCATTGCTGGTGCCGGCGGTCCTTCCGCCTGTGGACCAGGAGCAGTTCCGCCACACCACCGCAGGAGAGAGGCCATGCAGCGCAGAGAATCGTTTTCCGGAATGGGGGCCGCGCTGGCGCTGGGAACCCTCGGTCCGCAGGGTGCGGCCGGCCAGACAGGCGCACACCTGGCAGGGAACGGGTTTGTGACGCTCCGTCCGCGGGAAGATGCCGACCGCCGTACGGAAAATCGCTTTGCTGTGTGCGACCCGTTTGGAAACGAAATCGATCAGACGGGCACTCGAACCCAGGGCCTGCAAGAGGCGATCAACTACTGCGCTCGGCACGGTTATGGACTGCTGGTGATCGGCGGCGCCAATGCCACCGGCGGTGAACCCTGGCACATGAACCTCACGGCCAGTGAGACGATTGTGGTGCCGCCGATGCGTTTCTGGACATGGACCATGCGGGGAATGACACTCAACGGGCGCATGGCGGGTGACATGATTCACTTTGACTCGCTGGTGAATTCGCATCTCGATTGGACGGGGACTCAGCTGGTCTACATGGGCCGGCAAGCGGCAGTCCACTTTCACCCCCGCAACACCCCGCCCACCGATCCCACCCTGGGGATGGGTGTCAACTTTGTCCAGATCCCCAATTCGATTTCTGTCTACGGTCAGGGCGCGCGGTGCGTCCAGTTTTCACCGGCCGACAGGCACGGCCCGATCTTTGGCAACAAGCTGATTTTCGGAGAATTGAATGGGGGCGCCAGCGATACCGCGGAGGGGACCCGGGATACCATCGGGCTGATGGTTGACTCGGCGGAGGGCACCGCCATGTTTGCAGCCAACCAGATCGACGTGTTTGCGGCGCACGGCTGCGGCGCGCGGACGTTCCAGATCGGTTCGGCACCGCGGCCCGACTCGATCAAAGGGAATTTCTGGCGGCTGCAAGCGACCACGGTGCCCCACCAGACCGTGCTCCGCAGCGGTGAGACGGGTGGACTCTACGATATCTACTTTGAGAATTCGGGCCTGGCCGGGACGACCGGTGTGCACCTGGAAGCGATTGCCCAGCAGAATCGGATTCGCGGCTACAACAACTGCGCCACCGCGCACATCGAAGACGATCTGCAGGGGGGCGCCGAGCGTCACAACCGGTTCAGCTGAGTCCGCCACGACTGTGGCAGCCTGTGGCGATCAAAGTGTCTGCCGGTGCCTGTTCCGGAGTGCCTGTTCAGCGGTCGAGCGCTTTGCGGCTATCGACGCACAGCCAGAACAGCGCACAGAGGGCGTAAGCGCCGGTCACGAAGT
>CAZITS010000665.1:0-1621 GCA_964542185.1 uncultured Pirellulaceae bacterium | reverse complement strand
CTATCGACGCACAGCCAGAACAGCGCACAGAGGGCGTAAGCGCCGGTCACGAAGTAGAAGACGCCCTTCCACTGCCCGGCATCCGACACATCCAGCGGGATCAGGTAGCCGTACAGTTTGGCGCCAATGATCCCGGCCACGATGGCCACCGCGTTGACAATGGCGAACAGCGAGGCGGTGTAGCGGGCGCCGATGTCGGTGATGGCGCCCCAGCGGGTGGCCAGGCTGATGTCGGCGGCGATCTTGACCGGGAACAGCAGCCAGCAGAAGGTGTAGGGATTTTCATACTGGGTCAGTGCCAGCAGCAGCAGGCCCACGGCGAGGCCTTTGCCGGCGCAACCGATGACCGCCCGTACCCAGCGGCTACCCGGCCGCCGTCGCCAGGCCCAGTCGTTGACGAAGCCGCCGAGCACTCCGCCCAAGGCGCCGCCGATCAGCGGCAAGCTGGAATAGATTCCCATTTCCTTGTATTCCAGGCCGTGAACTTCCCGCAGGAAATAGGGAAGCCAGTTGGAGTAGACGAAATCGGCGACCGTGCTCATGCCGGCCGCCAGGCAGAGCAGCAGCACATTCAGCGTGACCAGCGCATCGCCCCGTGAGCGAATCACGAACAGGGAGCGGGCCAGGTCCCGAACGCTCACCGGTTGCTGGTTCACTTCTGTCTGGCCAGCGGTGACGAGCTCCGCTTCCGCCTCGTTGGCCCAGCGGTGATCGCTCGGTTGGTTGCGGACCAGCGTATAGAAGACAAAGGCCAACAGGCTACCCAGTGCCGCCAGCAACAGCAGGGCGTTGTGCCAGGCCAGGCCGATCGCTCCGATCAGCAGGGTGCCGATCAAAAAGTTGGCCGACGCCCCGCCGAACCGAGCAAAAAAGACCCCCAGCCAGCCCTGCACCGTGGTCCGCACCTGAGGCGGAAACCACTTGCGGGTCAGCCAGCCGAGTGCGGCAAAGACGGCGGCTTGCCCGGAGGCGAGCAGGATCCGTCCAGCGAGCAACAGTGAATAGTGCGGCGGAAAGGCGTGCAGCGCCAGTCCCACCGACCAGACGGCAATCGATATGGAGAGAAACAAGTGGGCTCCCACCAGGTCGACCAGGATCCCGGCCGGGATCTGCACCCCGCCATAAAACACTTGAAACCAGACATCCAGATTGGCCAGTTCTCCGGCGTCGAGGTTGAATTCACGGCCGATGTCGCTTTTGACCAGTGCGAACGCGTAACGATGAATGTAGAGCAGCCAGGAGGTCCCGCAACCGAGCACGAACACCAGCCAGCGGACGTTGGTCGGCCGTGTCGGACCCAGGTCGGTGGGGCCGGCAGCGCCGGGTGTTGCTTGCGGGTCGGGTGTCGACATGGTTGGCTCGCCGTCGGCTGCTGCGGACCGGTGAAGTGGGTGTGGCGCTCGCGGTGGTTGCTCCCCAGAGGTTATACTCCGTCTGTTCCGGCTGGGCAGCTGGGCGCGGGGCCTGATCTCAGGGGCGCGCCTCCCCAGCGGAGATTCTTGTTCCGATCGATGGTGGCCAACCGATGCAGCTGGGCGACACCAATTTTACGCAGCTGGACTGGGTGATCGTGGCGATCTACCTGGGCTCCTCGATCCTGATCGGGATCTGGGCCAATCGC
>CAZITS010000664.1:0-3855 GCA_964542185.1 uncultured Pirellulaceae bacterium | reverse complement strand
TACGCGAAATTACGACAGTTCTGCGAAATTGGCCGAGGCGTTGGATGGCGATGTACCCCGCTTCACCAACTTTGAAGAGGCCCTGGAAGCAACCTCTCCTGATGCAGTTGCCATCAGCACCTACACCGACTCCCACTACCATTATGTCTCTGAATCCCTCAAACGGGGGCTGCATGTCTTCGTCGAAAAACCACTCGCCGAGACAATCCAGGAGTCCCAGGAACTGTTCGAGCTAGCCAACCGAATGCAACGCAAACTGTATGTCGGCTACATCCTCATGACGCATCCGTCCTGGAACAAATTCACAGAAATTGCCCACGATCTGGGCAAGCCACTTGCCATGCGGATGAACCTCAACCAGCAGGCCAAAGGCGATTTCTATGACACCCTGCACAACATCATGCAGGTCCAGTCGCCGATCGTCGATTGCGGCGTCCACTACGTGGACATCATGTACCAAATGGCCCAATGTCGTCCGGTGCGAGTCCATGCGATAGGATGCCGCAACTGGGACCTGGTGCCGGAACATATCTCTAATTACGGCCAGCTCCAGGTCGAATTTGAAGACGGATCGGTCGGCTGGTACGAAGCAGGATGGGGTCCCATGATGAGCGAGACAGCCTACTTCATCAAAGATGTCGTGGGGCCCGCAGGCGCTGCCAGTATCGTGCCAGACAAGGGGCGTTCCGATGACAAGGATCACCATGTCGAAGCGAACACGATCATTCGCCACCACTCGGAACAAAAGGACAAAGAGTTCGTTCACGAAGACGAGGTCATCCACATCGACGAACCGGACCATGACGGACTGGCACTGCGTGAACAACAAGCTTTTATCGATTGCATTCGAAACGACCTGGACATGGCTTCGCACCAGGACCGCGTCATCACCAGCCTGCAAATCGTATTCGCCGCGGATCAATCCCAGCAGAGCAAGCAGGTCGTCGAACTGTAGATGGCGTTTGTCCCAATCGTTTTGACGCTAGTCAAACGGTTGCCAGAATCTGGGCACCTCGTGCCCCTGACTCGTTACAGCTACCAAATACGAACGTGGGGAAACACGACGGTGCGAGTTCGGATGCGGATTCTCGGGTAGATCGCCCACAGGCTTGTTAGTATGGTGAGACCTGTCGAAGTCTTGGAGAATGCGCAACATGCTGACACTTTCGACACCGCATCGTGGGACCTCCCGCCGAGACGCGTTACGCATCGGTGCGTTGTCATTCGCCGGACTGTCGCTGGCAGACGTGTCCCGTCTCCAGGCCGCATCCCAATCTGGCATCCGGCAAAAGTCGGTCATCATGATTTATCTTAATGGTGGCCCACCACATCTGGACACCTATGATATGAAACCGGATCTTCCCGCCGAATATCGTGGGGAGTTCCAGCCGATCGACACCAACGTCCCGGGCATGCAGATCTGCGAGCTGATGCCGCAACAGGCCAGAATCGCTGACAAATTCGCGGTCATTCGCGGTGTCGAATTCGTCCATCTGCATTCGGGGCACGAGTTTTACAGTGGCTATGGCTGGCAAGAGTCGCCCAAAGTCGTCCGGCCGCGCAGCAAACAGCGTCCTGCACTGGGATCTGTTCTCAGCCGCCTGCGCGGGAGTAATTCCGTCCCGCCCTACGTCAGCTTGCGGAATCAAGAGCAGTGGGAACGTGCTTACTACCTGGGCCATGAATACGAGCCGTTCCGGGTGGGTGATTATGTCCACCGCGAGGCCATACAAAACATGCGTCTGGATTCTGGCATCGCACCTCAACGTCTGTCACAACGTGCTGAGTTGCGGCAACAATTTGATGCGATCCGCGAACGGGTTGAAACAACCATCGACTCGCGAGCACTCGACTCGTTCCAGGAACGCGCCTTAGAGATCGTCACTTCCGGTCGCGTCCGGGATGCATTCGAGGTGGAAAAAGAACCGGCGGAAATACGCGAACGCTACGGACTCGAACCCTTTGATGTGCGCACACAGGTCTGCAATCAGGTCACTTTTCATCAGCGCGAGCACCCGGGCCGTTCACTCTTGCAAGCCCGCCGATTGATCGAAGCAGGCGTGTCGGTGGTTACCTTTTGCATGCACGATTGGGATACACATCGCTACAACTTCCAAACAATGCGTCAATTGTTGCCACCGCTGGACCAGGCGGTCAGCACCTTAATTCTGGATCTGGAAGAACGCGGCCTGCTGGAGGATACCATTGTCATGCTCGGCGGAGAATTCGGGCGTACGCCGCGGATTGGCGACATCACGCCCGACGGTCGCGGGCACTGGCCGGCGGCGGGTTGCATTTGGATGGCAGGCGGCGGTATCAACACGGGCCGCATCATCGGCGATACCGACAGCCGGGGGGAACGGAGCACCGGAAAACCCATTCGGATGGAACGCGTCATGGCGACGCTCTACCGTGCACTGGGAATCGACCCAGGGCTCACTTTCCCTGACTTCAACGGCCGTCCCCAGTACATTATCGAAGATCGCGAGCCGATCGAAGGCTTGCTGTAATCTCGAGGTCCAGCGGGCGCCGCAAAAGACAACCCGCCACCACAGGGAACACGAGTCACCGCGGAGAACAGTTCCCTGGCCGCGTCTACGGTGCCACAACCGCTCCCTGTTTGACCACCAGCGCCGGCGTCCAAAGTACCCCGGCTCGAGGTCCGGCAGCAGCGTTACCGATCGGCATCCTGCTTGAAGCCTGCAGCACCGTCAGATCCGCGGTCGCATCAGCGCGGAGCACACCAACGTCAACACGTTGCAAGAGCGACGCCGGCCTGCTGGTGGCGGCAGCGAAGACTTCCAGCTCCGACATGCCGGCGGCATGGAGTTCGGACATCACACAGGGCAGATCATGCCCCGTCACCTGGTCCAGATGGAATCGTTGCAGGTCGGTCGAGATCGTATCAGGCGGGAACCCGTCCTCGATGGCCGCCAGGGCGACCTCGAAGCAAAAGGCACTTGTACCATGTCCGATGTCGAACACGATGCCACGATGGCGGGCCTCACGTATGCAATCCAGTACTTTGCCGCTCTCGATGATGCAGTGTGGCTGGCTCCGAAAGCAGTAGGTAACAATGTCCCCAGGGCGCAACAATGCAAGCTGCTGGGCGAGTGGCCAATCTTCAGGACGGCGCATGCCGAACAAGATTGGCAATCCAGCCTGTTCGGCAACCTGAATACCACGGCGCAGCACTTCACGTGGGTCGGTCTGGCCACAGGCGCGATCGCTCACGTTGACAGCCACAGCAGGAACCCACTCCCGATGTCGATCGATCGCGGCCACACAGGCGTCCACATCGACGTCTTCCAGATTCTCAAAGCAACCGTGTGGTGCGGACTCGCCGATTCGCGACAGATTAATGGCCAACAAGACCCCGGTTCGGGAAGGGACGATCGTTTCCTCGATGTACTGATTGATGTTAGACGCGCCGGCGTCTCCCTGGGAGAGCACCGTCGTGGTGCCGTAAGCAAGCATCCGGTCATCCGGTGGTACACCGAATACGGAACCGGAATTCGCCGGATGGGCATGCATGTCGATCAGACCGGGCAGCAGAATCCCGTCCGGGTAGTCGAAAATACGGTCTGCGGTGACGGGTAACGTATTGGCAATGTCAGCTTGTTTGACTGCGACGATGCGCCCGTTGTGGACGGTGACGTATCCAGGGCTATCGATCCCGGAACTGGGGCAAACGACGCGTCCGGCACGGATCATCAAGTCGAAATGCGGGGCGGGTGGTTCCACTGCCTGGTCTCGGGGAAAGTCGGCGCTCGGCCAAGGGACAGGCGAAAGCCCAAGCGAGGCACGGTGCCCGCTGTCGCCGGGGGGCACCCTGTGGCGGGGTCCTCGCCAGTC
>CAZITS010000663.1:0-3858 GCA_964542185.1 uncultured Pirellulaceae bacterium | reverse complement strand
TGGCCGGTTGTTTGCTGCGGTCACTTCTCCGATAGCGAGTGGGCGTTGCGTGAAGTGCCACTCGATTGACCGTTCAGGTGATCATGTCGTAATCAACTGGTTGAGCACACGTGATGACTCTGCCATTCGTTCCTTTACTCATTTCGCGCACTCGCCACATATGAGGGAAATAGCACAGGATGCCTGTAATGCTTGTCACGCGACCGAAGGTGAAGAGTGCATGCAGTGCCATACGGTCAAGAAGCAGTCAGGCCGCTATCGCCCCGAGTTTTTTGATCGAGATTGGGCGCCGGTGCTTGGTTCTGGCCATTTCTCCAGCGACTTTAGTGATTTGCCCACGTCGAATTGTGCCACGTGTCACAATAATTCGGTTTCACGTAGCGATTGTTTGACATGCCACAAATACCACGTACGCCAGGCGGGCGTGCAACCAGCCGCTAATATTGATCGTGTGGAGCTGAGTGATTCTCCTCAGATTGATGTCCACGAATTGCCGTGAGGCAGAAAGTGATGTTCCGTGAAAGCATCAGACCTGTTTGTCCGTGTGTTGGAACGCGAGGGTGTCGAGTTTATTTTTGGAGTCCCTGGCGAAGAGAATTTGGATATTCTCAACTCCCTGCGCAGCTCGTCGATCAAACTTGTGCTTACACGTCATGAGCAGGGTGCCGGGTTTATGGCTGCGACGTATGGACGACTGACCGGGAAGGCGGGTGTTTGCATGGCGACACTTGGTCCCGGAGCGACAAATCTGGTGACCGCGGCTGCCTATGCGCAACTGGGAGGCATGCCCATGTTTATGTTGACTGGCCAAAAGCCAATCAAGCAGAGTAAACAGGGCCAATTTCAGATCATCAACGTCGTCGATATGATGCAGCCGATCACGAAGTTTACTGAGCAGTTAACGGGTGCGGATAATATTCCTTCCCGTATTCGAGAGGCATTTCGCATTGGCGAAGAGGAGCGGCCAGGTGCCGTCCACCTTGAACTACCGGAAGATATTGCTGCGGAGGACAGCGACGCCCCATTGCTTGCCAAGAGTATGGTGCGACGGCCGGTGGCGGAACAGAAGTCAATTCAACGTGCTGTCGAGATGATTGAACGAGCGGAGCGGCCGCTGTTGGTGATTGGAGCAGCGGCGAATCGGAAGTTGACGAGTCGCATGCTGAGGCAATTTGTCGCGAATACCAAAATACCCGTTGTAACGACACAAATGGGTAAAGGTGTCGTCGATGAACGGGATGAGTCATTTCTTGGTAACGCTGCGTTGTCGACGGGGGACTTCATCCACCGAGCGACCGATCACGCCGATGTGATTATCAATGTCGGTCACGATGTCATAGAAAAGCCGCCGTTCTTTATGCGTGATGGGGGCGTGCAAGTCATTCACGTGAATTTTTTTTCCGCCAAAGTAGACCCGGTGTATTTTCCGCAGGTAGAGGTGGTGGGTGATATTGCCAACAGTATCTGGCGAATCAATGAGGCAGTTACGCCACAAGAGAAGTGGGATTTTTCATTCTTCACAAAAGTGAAACAACATGTCGACAGCCACGTCAAGCAAGACGCGGAGTCCACTGATTTCCCGATACTGCGGCAGAGATTAGTTGCCGATGTGCGTGCTGCGATGCCTTCTGACGGAATTGTCTCACTTGATAACGGTGTGTACAAAATTTGGTTTGCTCGAAATTATCCGGCCCATGAACCAAATACGGTATTGCTCGACAATGCACTTGCGACAATGGGTGCGGGTTTGCCGGCAGCGATGGCATCCAAGCTGATTTTCCCTGAGCGTGAAGTGATTGCTGTCTGCGGTGACGGAGGGTTTATGATGAACTCACAGGAACTGGAGACAGCAGTGCGTTTGAATATGGACTTGACCGTCCTGATCCTCCGCGACGATGCGTACGGAATGATCAAGTGGAAACAAGCGAAAATGGGATTTGATCATTTTGGACTGGACTATGGAAATCCGGATTTTGTTGCGTACGCAAATAGCTATGGTGCAAAAGGGCACCGCGTTGATCGCACCGAAGACTTGTTGCCACTGGTAAAGGAATGTAATCATGTCAACGGAGTGCACGTCATTGATGTGCCGATGGACTATTCCAATAACGACCGGATTCTCAATCGGGAAATCAAGGCGCTAAGCCAGGCGATCTAGGCCCATCGGGCATGGGTGCGGTGAGCATCTCAGCATGTCGATCTATTTCGTCGGTTACACTGCTGTCGAGTGTTGACGGAATTCAGGCATCGCTGGAGAGGCGGCAGTGCAATCCACTGCGAATCGTGATCGCCAGTGCATGTGGTATGTTGTAAGCTGCCGCTCAGCTGTCCGTTCGTGTGCCTTGGTAATTGGGTAGCTGATGCCGGCAACGCGCCTGGTGTTGGTCCACTACTCAGCTGGAAAACCACAGTTCAACTTGTGAGTGAATGGGCGGGAAGGTTATGGAGCACAGTAGTTTTATACTTGTCGCCAAGGACGGTACTGGGAGTAATGTTACGAAGACTCGTCCGGTTGTCGGCAAGGCAGTCAGCTTTGGACGATCTCCTGACAACGAGCTTGCTCTCAGATGGGACGGTGCCATTTCGCGGCACCATGGGACCATATTGTCTGACCGTGATTCGGTTACCATCCGCTGTAATCCAAAGGCGCGAAATTCGATTGTGTTCCAGGGCTCAGTTGTACGAGAGTTGACGCTTTCCTCGACGGATGAATTTGAGATTGGGGCAACGCGGTTTTCGCTCATGCGCCAAGCACTACATTCTGAAATGTTTGGTGGCCAAGGCGAGAATGAGGAAGAACCTCAGCTGGCGAGTCAAATCACGTTTACGGCGAGGCAGCTGCGAGCGGCTTCTCCTGATGATCCAGAAAAACAACTGACGGCACTCGCCAAGATTCCGTCACTTGTGGAATCTGCCAAAGGAGGTCTGGAATTAGCCGAACGTTTGGCAGAGTTGCTGCTGCAGACGCAGCCGAGTGCCGATGCGGCGGCAGTGATGGAGTTTCGCAAGAAGGCGAGTGACGATCACGGAGATTCTCCCTGGGGTGATTATGTTCCGGTCCATTTTTCTTTTGATGTGCGAGCCACACTGACGAGCGAGTTCCGCCCTAGCAAGCGCGTGACAGCCGCGGCGCTGAATTCGGGTCAGACTACAGTGCACAGCTGGGGTATGTCAGATCAGGCAGGGATTCAGGCGACCATCACCGATGGTCTGGGGTGGGCAATTGCAGTGCCTGTCCAGGCGGCAGAGGTTTGCTGGTGCATCTATATTTCGGGACCCGGGATGATAGAGCAGCAAGAGCAACTTGCTTCAAATTGTCGTTTCATTGAGCTTGTTGGTGAGTTCTTGCGATCCATCACGACGGCAAATGCGTTCCATGAGCGAAAGTCTGCGTTGTCGAGTTTCTTGTCGCCAAGTATTGCTGAAAAAGTTCTTTCGACTGACGGTGTCGCCCTCGATCCATGTGAGTCGGTGCTTGCCGTGCTGTTTTGCGATTTGCGAGGTTTCTCACGGATTAGTGAGGAATATCAAGACGATCTGATGTCACTCTACAAGAGAATCCGGGACGCTCTGGGTGTGATGGCTGGTGGCATTATTGATGCCGATGGGGCGATTGCAGATTTTCAAGGTGATGCGGCGTTAGGTTTCTGGGGTTGGCCGATTGTCGATGCAGCGCCAGGAATGTCGGCCGTCGTGTCAGCGTTGTCGATTCTGAAGGACTTCTCCAATGCAACAGCTGCTTCAAAGCAGCAAAGATTCGCCGGTTTGAGCTTGGGAATTGGGATTGCCACGGGAATTGGTTTGGCGGGGCAGATTGGTACAAAGCACCAGGCGAAGATCGGAGTCTTTGGGCCTATC
>CAZITS010000662.1:0-3861 GCA_964542185.1 uncultured Pirellulaceae bacterium | reverse complement strand
CTTAGACCACGACCGCGAAGCGTTCGGGTAACTCTGCCCAGCCGGGTATGAACAGCAGCAGTAAATGAAGCCCGAGTCCCATCGCCAGCAGGACGCCCAGCAGTGGGGTGAGCTGCTGGAAATCTTTCCAGAACAAGCGTCGCATGGCAGGAGAGAGTTTCATGAAGCGATTTACAGGAAATTTAGTATCGCAGATAGATCTGAAGGTAGCTGGCAGGAAAACGCTGGTCTGGATCCTAAGCGGTCGTGGGTGTATGGAGTTCCCCATCCGTTGTTGCTGACGGTTTGCTGCAGGCGATGAACAGGTCTTCGAGTGTCGCAGGGCGAGCGTCGATTCGGGAAATCCCGGGATGGGTGGCGAGTTCGTCTTTTTGTTCTGCGGTACAGTTTCGTACCAGCCACCGACACTGACGACCTTCCTGCTGCTCATGCAGCACCTCCGCTGGGGCGGATGGGATCGGAACTGCAATCAAAGGGTCGGACAGTGTGACCGTGATTTCGCTGAGGTGGTCTTTCAAGGTAGCGAGTGAATCAACCAGTTGAATGCGGCCGGTCCTCAGGATGGCAATGCGATCGGCGACACGTTCGATTTCGGAGATCTGGTGGCTCGAGAGCAACACAGTTTTACCGTTGGCGGCGCGTTCCACCATGCTCTCCAGGAATGCCCGGCGTACCAATGGGTCGAGTCCGGAGGTTGGTTCGTCGAGGATCAGTAACTCGGGATCGTGTGCCAGCGCCAGTGCGAGCGCGACTTTAGCCCGTTGACCTTTGCTGAGTTGTTTGATCTTGCGAGCGCGTGGCAGATCGTAACGCGACGTCAGTTCGCGGTAACGATCCAGGAAGGCATCGTCGTAAAACGCGGCGGCAAACCATCCAATTTCCTCGACTTGCATCCAGCTGTAGAGGGCGGGCGTGTCGGAGACGTAGCCGACCCGTCGGCGAATTTCCAGCGCCTCGCGCGCCGGGTCACGCTGACAGACGGTGCACGATCCTCGGGTGGGTTTCAAAAACCCCATCAGGATCCGGATCAGCGTGGTTTTGCCGGCACCGTTTTCACCTAACAAGGCAAACACGGAACCCGTGGGTACATTCAGAGTGACGTCCCGCAGTGCGTCGCACCCTGGAAATTGCATTTCCAGGTTGTTCACGGTAATGCAGTTGGTCATGACTTGGCTCGTGGTTGGAAATGTACAGTGAAGGCGGCGGTTGATAAGAGTGGCGGTTACTGGACACCGCGGTCCAGCTCGTCGGCCGGGGGGGGGGAGCTGGAGAGAGCCTGCAGATGTTGTTCAACAAGGTTGGTGATTTCTGTTTCGGCAAGCCCGCTCTGCCGTGCCTCGGAGAGTACCGTGTGTAATCGCTGCGAGATCAGCTCACGTCGCATTTGGCGACAGTTTTCCGTGGCACCCGAGCGGACGGCCAGACCACGGCCCCGCAGCGATTCGAGAATGTCTTCTTGTTGCAATTGCTGGTAGGCGCGGGCGACGGTGTTGGGATTAATGGCGAGTTCGACGCTGAGCTGCCGCACACTGGGGAGGAGTTGGCCTGGACGGAGGATCTGGCCGGCAATGGCGTAGGTGATTTGTCGAACCAGTTGCTCGTAAATCGGCAGCGAGTCACTGGTGTTGATGGTGAAGAACATCGAGCGACGTATGCAATGGCCGGAAAGAGATGGGTGTACTAGTGGGATAGTACACCGGTGGTCAGGTGGGTGCAAACCGATGGGCCGCAGGCGGGTTGCCAGGTGACGCGAAGAGGCCGCCACCTGGCGTGCGCGGATAGACGTAGATTGCGCTTGTCGGCTAGTACCGACAGTGCTATATGTCACATTGCGTTTCGCCGAAGTCGGCGGGCGTCCGCAGCCGCGTTGTGCTTAAGCAGCGAGGCAGATCAAACGTTGATCTCGTAGCCTTTGCGGTTTTCTCGTTCCAGGAACCCGTTCGCCTGGTCGTCGCCAACGATTTCTCGCTTGGCCGGATCCCAGGTCAGTTCCCGATCCAGTCGCATGGCAATGTTGGAGAGATGACAGATTTCCAGCATGCGGTTATGCGTCCAGACATCGGAAATCGGTTGCTTGCGCGATTTCATGGACTCAATGAAGTTGGCACTGTGATTGGCGCTGATCGGGCCACCGTAGACGTCTTGGAGTGCACCCTCTGGTAACGGATCGTCCTGCAACGCTTCGACCGGCTTGCCGGTGATGCGTCCGCGGTTGACGAAGAAACGTCCTTTGGTTCCCTCGAACAGAATGCCGTTGTCACCTTCGCTGGTGATGATCATCTCAACGTTATTCGGCATGTCGGCCCGGATCCGGAAACTTGTGGCAGCATTGTAACGATCCTCGACCTGCGGGTGACCGTCCTTGTATTCGACCGGCAAGGAGTAATCGAGCGGCGTCACTTTACTGGGACCGGTCTCACTGGCCCCGATGGCCCAGCAGGCGATGTCGACGTGGTGGGCACCCCAGTCGGTGAGTTTGCCGCCGGAGTACTCGTGCCAGTTCCTGAAAGAGTAGTGGGCATTGCTGTAGAGCGGATGGCCCCCGCCATAGCCTTTGCGGATTTCGGGAAGCGCGCGGTAGGCGACTTTGGGCGCCGGGCCGAGCCAGAAATCCCAGTCCAATTCCTTGGGAACCGGGGCGATCGGAATCGCCGGTGATGCCGCCATGCCGTTGATGCCGCAGGTGATTTTCTTGACGGTCCCGATGCGGCCGGCTTTGACCAGCGCGATGGCTTGCAGGAAGCGGCGTCCCGATTCGGTCCGCTGCATGGTACCGACCTGGAACACACGACCCGTCTCTTTGACGGCTTTTTCGATCAACTTGCCTTCGTTAATCGTCAGCGTGAGGGGTTTTTCGCAATAGACGTCTTTACCCGCGTGCATGGCTTCAATCGCGACTTTGGTGTGCCAGTGGTCGGGCGTGGCGATCATCACCGCGTCGATGTCTTTGCGATCCAGGATTTTTCGGTAGTCTTTGTACGCATCCGGTTTCTTGCCTTGCCGCTTCTCGGCTTTGGCGATGTTCGTTTCCAGAACCTTGGAATCCAGGTCGGCCATCGCGGCAAAATCGGCAAAGCGGAATGTTTTGTTGGTAATCGCCCAGCCTTGATTGCGCAGCCCGATGGTCGCAAACACGGGACGGTCGTTGGGTGACTGGTAGCCGAGTGCCCGGTGGACTGGGGAGAGGGCGATGCTGGCCGATCCAGCGGCAGCCACGCCTTGGAGAAAGTGGCGGCGCGTCGTGTGGCGTGTTGTGGACATGGGCGAGATCCTTTGCAGAATGCGGTGCGAGCGTTCTTGCCAGTAAAGTGATTCGGGACGAGCTGCCGGACACGGTTTGCCGTGGCGTGTGCCCGACGAGATCATGGAAACGAAATGTGGCGAGAGTGGGTGACTACCGGTTCCTGCCGCTTCGACGCCACAACCTCATTGTGAAAAGGTGGCAGCCAGCCTGTCGTTCCCGTCGCGAGTCGCCAGGGGGACGCCCGACTGTCGGATTTCAGTCTGTGCGTAATTTCGTGGTGTGTCAAGTGAACGCGCCTTGTCAGATTCAAGGTGGTTTATGGAAGCAGCCGTTTTTGTTGTGGGGCTTGCCGTCTGCACCGGGTTTCCGGGTTGGTGCCGAGTTTCCTGACCACATGTGACGGGGCAGCGGCGCCAACAATAGGCTTGTTTGACGCCTCCATTTGATTTCACTAGTGTAGCGGCGGTTCATGAAGCACCGCCAAGGAGACTCCCATGCTCTACATGCTGCAATGGACGATCAAGCCTGACTCGTACGATAAGGCGCACGACCGTTTCCTGAAGGCCGGGGCGCCCTTACCTGATGGCGCTACAACGGTTGGTCGGTGGCACGCTCCG
>CAZITS010000661.1:2623-3870 GCA_964542185.1 uncultured Pirellulaceae bacterium | reverse complement strand
CTCCGCTGCAAATCGACGTCTTCGGCGAGGCGACCGGTCGCCCAGTTCCAAGTCCTATGCGTGCCGGGCAGAAACGCCCCGGCAAGGTCCCGAAGTATGGCAGATTCGTGCGGTCCGGCAAAGGGGAGTGCCCAGGCAAACTCGCGGCATAGCTGCCCACGGACCCGAAATGACACGCGCACCGCGGGCTCCCCCCACCGCTCGCTGGTCGGAGGGCTACTAATCCCGTACAACAATGAGAATGTACGGAGGCAAATGAACACGGAAAAGTTCAAAGGGAATGCCAATGGCGGCACGACTCATGGATGGTAAGGGCATCGCCGCGGAAATCCGAAGTGAATTGGCGAGTTCTGTTACGACTCACCTGGAGGCTGGGCATTCCAGGCCCTGCCTGGCTGCTATTCTGGTCGGTGAGGATGCCGCCAGCCAGGTTTACGTGCGCAACAAACAGCGTGCTTGCGAGCAGGTTGGGATCGACAGCCAACTTCACCGACTGGCTGACACAACCAGCCAAGATGAGTTAATGCGACTGGTCGACGACCTGAACCAGAACGACAAAGTACACGGAATCCTGATTCAGCTGCCTTTGCCACAGCAGATTGACGCAACACAAGTTTTGGACGCTGTGTCACCGCTCAAGGACGTCGATGCATTCCATCCGGCCAATGTGGGGCTGCTATCTCAGGGACGCCCCCGATTCCTGCCATGCACACCACACGGCGTCCAACAACTGTTGCATCGTTGCGAGGTAAGTACTGCCGGCAAGCACGCCGTAGTGGTCGGCCGCAGCGACATTGTTGGAAAACCAATGGCGATGCTGCTGGCAGCTCGTAATTCAACCTGTGGACCAGATGTCGCTAATGCAACCGTTACTGTCTGTCATAGCCGCACTGCGGATCTGGCAGACATCACCCGTCAGGCCGACTTGCTGGTCGCCGCGATCGGTCGTCCCCAGGCTATTACCGCAGACATGGTCAAACCAGGTGCGGTCGTCGTTGACGTCGGCATTAATCGCACTGCCGATGGACTTGTCGGTGACGTCGATTTCGCAACCGTACGTGAAGTGGCCGGACAGATCACACCCGTACCCGGTGGCGTCGGTCCGTTGACCGTCGCGATGTTACTGTTGAACACCCTCACGGCGGCCCAACAGCAAGCTGGCGGCAGTACCAGCTGATCCCCTAGCCAACGATCAGGCCAAATCGCGGCACAGGGCCAGCAGTCAACCAGAAATTGAGGCTGGGCCG
>CAZITS010000661.1:0-2613 GCA_964542185.1 uncultured Pirellulaceae bacterium | reverse complement strand
CTCACCTGATTCTGCCGGCCGGTTCAGTATCTTTCCGGCACCCGGCAGGTCGATTGAAACGCAGTATTCTCCATCTTGAACCCGCAGCTTCGTATGTCTGAACTCGATCGTTACGACTACCAGCTCCCAACGGAACTGATCGCACAAGAACCGCTAGCCTGCCGGAGCGATGCGCGCTTAATGGTGATCGACCGTGCCAGGCAAACCATCGACCATGTACACGTGCGAGATCTCCCTGACCTGCTACGTCCTGCCGACGTACTAGTCCTTAACAACACACGCGTTCTGCCCGCCCGCCTGATCGGAACCCGCACGCGCACCGGTGGGCGGTGGACAGGACTTTTCCTGGAAACAGATGGGCGAGACGTGTGGAAAATCATGTCCCGCACACGTGGAAAACTACAGATTGGAGAAACCGTCACATTACATGCACGTGAGTCGGGAGAAACATTGACCCTGGATTTACTGCACCCACTGGAGGAGGGTCTCTGGGCAGTGCGGCCCGACTCCTCGACTCCCCTGGTGGAGTTGCTAGACAAATTCGGACGGGTCCCATTGCCGCCCTACATCCGCGGCGGCAACATGGTAGATACCGACCAACAGACCTACCAGACCGTGTTCGCCAGTGAACCAGGGGCGGTCGCGGCCCCTACCGCCGGGCTCCACTTTACGGCACCCCTGCTCGAACAAATCGCATCCCGTGGAATCGGCCTCGCCGAGATCACACTGCACGTCGGCCTGGGGACATTTCGACCGCTTCAAAGCGAGACGCTCGCGGAACACCACATGCATCGGGAAGCTGGCGAGATCGGCGAAACGACGTGTCAACTTCTCAACGATCGCCGCCGGGCAGGGGGCCGTGTCATTGCCATTGGCACGACCAGTGTACGCGTCCTGGAAACCGCTTCTCAAACTGGCCAACTGCAGCCCTGGGCGGACGCCACGGATCTCTTCATCCGCCCCCCCTACACGTTCCAGTTTACAGATGCGTTATTCACCAATTTCCACCTGCCGCGCAGCACACTGCTGATCCTGGTGCAGACACTTGGCGGAGATGCCTTAATTCACGAGGCCTACCAACAAGCCATCGCCGAACGCTACCGTTTCTACAGCTACGGTGACGCCATGCTCATTCTGTGAACGGACCAGCGGAATCACGCCGGCACGGTCAGGCGATAACGCCACGGCTAGACCACGATTGCAAACGCTTCACGCTGTTTCCGCGACAGCATCGACGAGGCCTGTTCGTCACCGACAAAATCCTCTTTGACTGGATCCCAAGTTAGTTTCCTGTCCAACGCCATAGCAATATTTGCCAGGTGACAAACGCTTACGGAACGATGGTGGGAAAAACAGTCGGAGATCGGTTGGTTGCGACTTTTCACACAATCAAAGAAGTTCTGCATGTGTGGAACGACCTTTCCACCGTACAGCTTTTCGACTTCCTGGTTCAGCCAATCCGTGTCTTCTTTACTCGCCATGATCTCCTCAACCGGTTTGCCCGAAAGTCCACCTCGATTCACACGAATCCGCCCTTTCTCCCCTTCGATGATCAACTCATTCCGTCCGCTGTTGAGTACGATCTCGTGACCGTTCGCAAATTTCATCGTGGTATCAAACGAATGTGCGACGTTGTAGCAGTTCGGCTCCTTATTGAACTCCCCCTTGCCCTCAACAGAAACCGGCCCAGTCTTTTCCATTCCCAGGGCCCACATTGCGATGTCTGTGTGATGCACCCCCCAATCGGTGACCTGCCCTCCCGAGTACTCCTGCCACCAACGAAACTGATAATGGGTCCGCTCCTTGATATAGGGAGTCATCGGAGCCTGTCCAAGCCACAAGTTCCAATCCAGGTGTGCCGGCGGATCTGATTCGGCAAACGGGCCACCCTTTTGTGCCCGCCCCACCGAAGAGATCGCCTTGAGCTTTGCACCAAGACGCCCGCTACGGGCAATTACAACCGCCTTCAAGAATCGGCTGGCATACTCGCTGCGCTGCTGGGTACCAACCTGCAAAATCCGTCCTGTCTGGTTGACCGCTTTCTGTGCCAGTTTTCCCTCATCAACCGTTAGCGTCAGCGGCTTTTCACAATAGACATCTTTTCCCGCCTGCATGGCTTCGATGGCAATCTTGACATGCCAGTGATCGGGGGTCCCAATCGTAATGACATCGATGTCTTTACGGTCGAGGACCTGACGGTAATCCTGATACACATCGCAGCCAAACGGTTTGGCAAACCCCATAGCTCGGTTCTTGTCGGCATCACAGCAAGCAACCATCTGCCCCAGACGGGCTGCCTGTCGCCCGATCCCGGAACCGCGGCCCCCGACACCAATCGAAGCAACCTGCAGCTTGTCCTGTTCTGCCGCCGCGCGTGCCGCACTGGTCCACAAGTACGGTACCGTTACTGCCGGCGCGACGGCGGCGGCCTTCAGAAATTCGCGACGTTGGGTCGTCATAACAAGATCCTTCTGTAGTGAGTTCCAGTGCTTGAGTCATGTTGAACTGCCGCCCAACGTCTACGTCAAATCACTGGACGGCCGCTGCCAGGTAAACCGTGTACGCGAGTCTAAAGCATAACCGACCCGCAGCGGAAACACACGTCTGCGGATT
>CAZITS010000660.1:0-3874 GCA_964542185.1 uncultured Pirellulaceae bacterium | reverse complement strand
CAGATCGCCTTGGCGACCCATCCGTAAACGGTTTCGCCGAGACCAGAGAAAGTGATCGCAAAGCCAATCGCCGTCGGCCTCAAGCGATCACCAATGTGCTCGGTCAGGTATCCTCCGTGAGACCAACGCATGAACTGGCGGACAAACTCAAAGACTGCGACAGACGCAAACAGCTGCCAGGCCGCCTGGCTAACGCCAATACAGGTGGCACCCAGAGAAAAGCCACCGATCATCAATACGGCCGCGATCCCGGGCGCGCGCCGGCCGGCCAGCAAACCCACCGCAAGTCCACCTGGGATCCACATCAATGTTTTCAACAGGGTCAACCAAATCCAGCCATTGTCCGACGACCCTGATTTCAATCCCAGTTCTTCAGCCCTGCTGGGAAGGTAGTAATTCCCGACTCCGAAAACCGCACCACCAAAGAGGCACAACGGGATTACCAGCGCCCAGAAAGTAGGCATGGTCGCCAGGGTCTTCAGGTCGGCTATCGTCTGTACCAGGTTTGGGTGCGGATCCCGCTGAAATCGTCCTGGACGCTGCCCCCACATCCCAATCAAGAATGCACAGGTCGCCGTCGTACCGGTGAGGACCCAGAACAGCAGCTCAAAATCCGACAGTCCTGGCCTGCTAGTCATGGGATTCAAACCGACCAGCCTGCCTAGCGCCGCACCCACGCCATCACTGCTAACCAGCTCACCCATCTCTCGACGGTAGAGTAATACCCGCCCACAGATCGGCCCCAGTAAACTGCCCACGCCCATGGAAGTCATCAAGAGGCCATTGGCAAAGCCCTTGCGTTCCGTCGCCACCATTTGCACGAGCGACAATCCGGCAATCCACATCAAGGCACCTGTAAAACCCTGCCAAATCGCCAGCGATGCAATTGTTTCTGGGTGAGGGTGAGCGGCCAACGATAGCGGCACGGCCACCTTGGCAAACAGCGCTAGTGCCCAAACCCGGCGTTCCCCAAACAGCCGCGAACCTAAACCGGCCATAATCGGACCGATGACCCAGGGCGTCACTCGCCAAATCGCAGCTGTAACGTACATACCTCTGGGGAATGACGTCCCAGCCAATTCCGCAGCCGTCTCGCGAGCCCCCAGGTAGAGTGGCAACGCGTAGTCCAGCATGTTGGCATAGAAGAAGCTGATCAGGGCAACCGGAATCACCACTTGCAACCGAGCCGTGCCCGACCAGGGATCGAGGAGTTCACCGGTCGAGGTCACCTCAAGCTGTTGTCCCGCTTTCACGTCCATCGCAACACCCCCACATGCAAGCTCAGGCTGGGTCCACCACCAAATGGCCAGCTGCTACGCACCTTGAGTGTAGTGGATTGCGACGGCGACTCCAGCTGCAATTCACGGCGTGGCAGAAGGCGCCTCCACCACCACCGTACCTTCCCGCGCGGTCAAAGCCGCAAATGCCGATGCTAACCTGCTGGTCACAGGTCCTGTCTGGCCATCTCCGATCAGGCGGCCATCCACCTCGGTCACCGGTGCCAGCTCTCCCATTGTCCCTGTACAGAACATCTCGTCAGCCCGGTAGACTTCAGTCAACGAAAAGTTGCACTCGCGACATTGAATTTCCAGCTCCCGACAGAGTTCGAGCACCACCGCCCGAGTAATCCCTTCCGGACAGGCGGCAGTGGTCGAGGTCAACACGCGCCCCGCTTGCACGACAAACACATGGGTGGCATTCGTCTCGGCGACAAAGCCACGTCCATCGAGCATCAAGGCGTCGTCAACCCCCGCATGATTAGCCTCAATTTTGGCCAAAATTGAGTTGATCAAATTGTTATGGTGTACGTTGGGATCAAGTACATCCGGTGCGGGTCGCCGCCAGGAAGAGGTTGCCAGTCGAATGCCGCCCTTGTCGTAAACAGGGGTTTTGTGCTCCGCCAGTACAATCAACGTCGGGCCGGCTGTATTCAACCGAGGATCCATCCCGCTCGTCAACTTGACGCCACGGGTCAAGGTCAGGCGAATGTGGACACCATCAAACATGGCATTCGCCTGCAGCGTGCGG
Organism: uncultured Pirellulaceae bacterium; assembly: GCA_964542185.1. GTDB lineage: Bacteria > Planctomycetota > Planctomycetia > Pirellulales > Pirellulaceae > UBA9264. Next base: position 1,846 of record CAZITS010000660.1, on the reverse strand, counting down.
GTAATCTCCTCGATCATCTCTTCGTGGCTGGGAATCTGCGCAAAGGCCAGGGCTAATGCCGAGGATCGCAATCGATCGAGGTGCTCGATCAATCGAAAAATTCGACCTTCATAAACACGCAACCCTTCCCAGACCGCATCGCCTCCCTGCACCACGGAATCAAAGGGACTTACACCCGCCTGGTCGCGATGCACCAACGTGCCGTTCACGTTGACTTGCAGGTCACGGTTACGTTCATTGAATTTCTGCAGCATGTCTCGCGTCCCTTTACGTCCCCACGTTCCTCTACGTTGTTGTAGTGCCACCCATTTCACGCAGTGCAACCAAGACTTCTTCATCGTGACCGTCTACGTTGACGTTCCGCCAGACACGTGCGACCTGACCTTCAGCATCGATCAGAAAGGTGGAACGTTGTATTCCCATCGATACTTGTCCGTCGCGTTCTTTTTCACGCCAGGCACCGTACTGTTGGGCAACAGTATGACTGGCATCCGATAACAGAGGAAAATTCAATCCGTATTTGTCACGGAACAAGACGTGTTGCTCGATGGGATCAGGGCTGACTCCGATCACCTGAGCGCCGCACCCCACAAACTCCTGCTTTCGATCACGGAAAGCACAGGCTTCCCGCGTTCACCCTGGAGTATCGTCGCGCGGGTAAAAGAAGAGAACCACGGGTGCGCCACGGAGCTCGGCCAGCTGCACGCTGGAATCACCATCCGATGGCAGTTCAAATGCGGGCGCAACGGCCCCCTCTTCGATCCAATCACTCATAGTTTGCCATTCACCTCGACGTACGTTGTTTGCGATCCACGTTTACCATTTACGTCTACCACTTAGGTTTACTATGGCCTCTGGGTAGCCAACCGGCCCAGGGCACACTCTAGCTCCCGCCATCGATACCGGAAACGACACCCATTACCGCGGTTGCACCGCCGCGGCTCCGCGACCCTGGCGCTTCGGGCCTGACGTGGCGCGTCCTTGACCACCGCCAGGGACGATGTTAATTTAGGGGGCCCGTTCGGGCAGTGAAGCGGACGCATTTCCGGTAGGTATTTCCCACTTAGCGTGTTCCGGAGCCAAGCCAGTGCTCCGGATCCGAGCCGACCGCGTCTGCTCTGGCTGGTAGCAGCGGGGCATCAGGGCAGACCAGTGTGGGCTGCCCCGCAGGCCTATGGCGGCCCCCGCTTTTCGGCCGATCGGTACCTCGATCACCGACAGAGTGACTGCAGCCAAAGTCCTTGCGCCAACCACGGCATGCATCGATCCACGCGATCGCTCTGAATAAAGTTCAAGACGCATTCGATTAACACAGCAGCCTGTTTGCAGATTCCTCAACAGAGAGACCCTTGATGGCCAAGAAAAAGTCGGCACGTTCTGGTGAAAAAACTACGTATTACTTCGGCAGCACCCGCACGGAAGGTGACGGCTCGATGCGCGAGCTTCTCGGAGGCAAAGGTGCCAACCTGGCCGAGATGACAGGCATTGGCCTGCCAGTGCCTCCCGGTTTTACGATCACCACTGACTGCTGTGACCAGTACTACCAACAGGGCCGTCAATTGCCGGACGGACTCGTCGAGCAGGTCAAAAAGAACATTCGCACACTGGAACGCGAACTAAGCAAAAAGTTCGGTGATCGCCGCAATCCGCTGCTGGTTTCCGTGCGCAGTGGTGCTGCGGTGTCGATGCCCGGCATGATGGACACCATTCTCAACCTGGGACTCACCGATGAATCCACCGAGGGTCTGGCCTCCGCGTCAGATAACGCCCGTTTCGCCTACGATGCCTATCGCCGCCTGATCAACATGTTTGGCGGAGTGGTCATGGGTGTCGAGCACGAGCACTT
>CAZITS010000659.1:0-3876 GCA_964542185.1 uncultured Pirellulaceae bacterium | reverse complement strand
GCCGGCAGATACGATGTTGCGCATTCCGCTGGAGTGGTTAGAGCAATTCACCCAGATGATTCTGGAATCAACTGAGGATGAGCTGGTTCATCGTTACCACTTGAGTTTTCCCGATGCCGAGACCCTGGGGCCTGCTTTACTGGCTTATCTTGAATTGGCGCGGTCATTGAATTTGCAGCAGATTCGAGTCAGCAACGCGAACTTGCGTGATGGGTTGCTACAGGAGATGGCCGTTGGTGAAGCCTGGACGGATGAATTTCGCAATCAGGTGATTCGTTCTGCAATTGCTTTGGGAAGTAACTACGGGTTTGATGAGCCGCACGCGCAACATGTTGCGCAGTTGTCCGTTGAGCTGTTTCTGCAACTGGCAGACAGGCACCGTTTGGGTCGGTCCTTTGAAGTTATTTTGCATGTGGCTGCGCTGCTTCATGAAATTGGCGCGTACGTCAGTAGTCGTAGTCTCCACAAACACAGTATGTACCTGATTCGCAATAGTGAGGTCTTTGGATTAGGTGCCCGGCAGCTACTACTGGTCGCTTTGGTGGCCCGGTACCACCGGCGCGCATCCCCGCAGCCGAACCATGATGTCTACGGTAACTTGCCATTGGATGAACGTGTGGCTGTTTCCCAGTTGGCAGCCATCTTGCGAGTCGCGATTGCTCTGGATGAGGCCAGGCAGCAACGAATCGAGGAATTCACAATTGACTGGGATGGGGGCAAGTTAATCATCAGCGTACCGCGCATCGATGATCTTTCTATCGAACAGCTGGCCATGAGCCAGCACGCTTCTCTGTTTGAAGAAGTATTCGGGGCACGCGTTGTGTTGCGTTCTGTCCGCGACTAGTGTTTTTTGCCTGCTTTTGGACATTTGGTGATCAGGTTCCGACAGTTGCGCGTACTGCCGAGGGTTTGCCCAGATCCTCCCGCATGGTTCCCGCGGACCGCGGGCATTACATTAGTTGTAGCAATATCGCGAGGCTTGTTCGTTTATTCTGTAAATCGATGCAACAATGGCGCCTACTGACCACTATCTGAATCGCGAACTGAGCTGGCTCGAGTTCAACCAGCGTGTACTCGACGAGGCGAGGAACCCTGCGGTTCCCCTCCTGCAGCGACTGAAATTTCTGGCGATTACCGCGTCCAATCTGGACGAGTTTTTTATGGTGCGGGTAGGCGGCCTGCACGGTCTTGCGAGCCGTGGTATTGCCCAGCTGGATCCACTTGGCTTGAGTTCAAGTGATCAGTTGGAAAAGATCTCGCAGCGGGCTCGTCGGATGTTGCAAGATCAGTACGCCTGTTGGAACAAAGAACTCGAGCCGGAACTGGCGAAATGCGGTGTCCAGTGTTTGCGGAAAGACCAGCTCAGCGATATCCAGGTTCAATCAGTTGTGGGACGAGTGGAAGAGGAGTTGTTGCCGGTGCTCACGCCGATGGCAGTTTCTGATGAGGCCGAGTTCCCACTGTTGAGCAACCACACTCTGCATCTTTGTGTGCGTTGTGCGCCGGAAGCGGACAGTGATGATCCCCGCTATGCGATCATCCCATTTCTGGGGCCACTGCGTCGATTCTTGAGTTTGCCTGTGGACACGGGAAGTGCTTTCTTGTTGCTGGAAGAAGCAATCGCGATGACCGTCGACCGTTTTTTTCCAGGTGAAACGGTCGACGAATGCGTGGCATTTCGTATCGTTCGTAATGCGGATCTCAGTTTGCGCGACGAAGGTGCTTATGACCTTTTAGCCGGGGTCGAAGAAGTGCTCGATGCACGCAAGCAGAGCGCGACAGTACGGCTCGAGATTGCCGAGTCGACTAGCGATGGATTGTTGAGATTCCTGCAACGTCGGCTGGGGACGACAGATCGCGAAACCTATCGCATTGCCGGACCGCTGGACCTGGCGGCTTTAATGCAGCTGTCAAATTTGAGTGGGTTTGACGACCTCCAGTATCCCCAATGGTCACCACAGCCTTCACCACAGATCGATCCGTCGCGCAGTATGTTTGAGATACTGCAAGCGAGTGACGTTTTGTTGTGTCACCCCTACGAGAGTTTTGAGCCCGTGTTGCGGTTGTTGGACGAAGCGGCGGATGATCCGGATGTGCTTGCGATCAAGCAGACACTCTACCGGACAAGTCGTCGGAGCCCGATTGTCTCGGCCTTGAAACGCGCCGCGGAGAGCGGCAAGAACGTAACCGCCTTGATCGAAGTGAAAGCGCGTTTCGATGAAGCCCGTAATATCGAATGGGCAAAACAGTTAGAGCACTCCCGTGTGCAGGTGATTTACGGGGTCAAGGGTCTGAAAACGCATGCCAAGATGTGTTTGATCGTGCGACGAGAGGCTCAAGGAATTCGCCGCTACGTGCACCTTGGAACCGGGAATTACAACGAGTCGACGGCCCGTTTGTACAGTGACGTGAGTTACATGACTTGCCAGGATGGTGTGGCTGCTGATGCCACCGCCTGTTTCAATGCGATCAGTGGCTATTCACAACCTCAGGAACTCAACAGCCTGGAAATGGCGCCAATTGGGTTGCGTGAAAAACTCTTGGAGATGATTGAGATCGAAACCCAGCGCAAGTTGGCAGGGGAGCGTGCTCACATCGTTGCAAAACTCAACTCGCTGGTTGACACTCAGATGATTGATGCCCTCTACGCTGCTTCGCAGGCAGGCGTTACCGTCAAGCTGAATATACGCGGAATCTGCTGCTTGCGACCTGGGATTAGCGGTCTGAGTGAGAACATTGAAGTAATCAGCATTGTTGATCGTTATTTGGAGCACGCTCGGATCTTTTACTTTTTCCACGGTGGGGATGAGCGTGTCTTTATTTCTAGTGCGGATTGGATGCCACGCAACCTGGATCGTCGCATTGAATTGTTGATTCCCATTGAACATCCCGGGAGCAAGCTTCGACTGATTCGTATTCTGGACACCTATTTTCGGGACAATGTCAAAGCCAGGCGTTTGCTGCCGGACGGAACTTACGAAGCGGTTCGTGAAGGATCACAAATGGGGGCGGTTCGCAGTCAGGAACTACTCTATCAAGAGGCGTGTGAGCTGGCTGCGACTCGGGAGTTTCGCCCGACTGTGTTTGAACCACACCGCGCGACGGGAAGTGAGTAGTAGTCGTTGCGATGTTAGTGGCAGCAATGCGTTGGGCGAGTCGACATTTGCCACTCCAGTATTTGTGAATGGGCAAATCTTGATTCGCACCCAGGAGCATCTCTACTGCATCGGTACTGTGCAAACCAGGTAGCGCATTTGCGCTGATTGTAGTACCGGGCGGGACGAGGACAGCTTACCGAGCACATTACTGTGGCCGGTTTGCCGCCGTACATCTCCGTGCTGGAGCAGTGCGTCTCTACAGCAGTTCGCGAATTGGATCGACACCGGCGTCGACCGGATAACGCGGTGTCCCTGACCCGTCGAAAATCCGATCGCGATGTGCGTCCAAGCCCAGGTGGTCGTACAGGGTCGCGAAGATTTCCTGGAACTTGACAGGCCGTTTTACTGCATGCTCGGCGTACTTGTTCGTTTCACCGATTACCTGGCCCGTTTGCATGTTGCCGCCAGCAACCAATGCCGCATTGACACGGGGCCAATGGTCACGGCTGTTCTTCTTGTTGATCTTGGGAGTACGGCCAAATTCTCCCCAAACCACAACGGAGACCTGTTTCGCCAGGCCACGCTCGTGAATGTCGCTGATCAGCGCCGACAATCCCTGGTCCAATAAGGGGAACTCTTGTCGCGAGCGAGGGAAGTTCATCCCGTCGCCGCCGTGCCAATCCCAGCGACTGTAGTTCAGGGATACGTAGCGGGCTCCGGCTTCGGCGTGTTCAGCTTCCATTCACGACGAATCTCTTGTTCACGCCCGGGATAATTC
>CAZITS010000658.1:0-3880 GCA_964542185.1 uncultured Pirellulaceae bacterium | reverse complement strand
GGGAAAGCATTACCTGGTTTCAAAGGTCCACACCGATTCACAGCCAGCGATAGTCAAAAGCGGTGGTCGTCAATGTTGTCGCGGTTAAAGATCATTGGCGGGCCCAGAATGACTTCACCTGTGCGCACTTCAACGTTCGTGAGTCGGCCCATTGCCTGGGCACCGTTCTTCAGGTTTCCGGCGTGGAGGCGGTGGGCAACCTGGATCGTCAGGTATCCCAGATCGACCGGGTTCCAGAGGACAAATTGTTCGACCGTGCCATCTTTGACATATTCACGCATTTCGCTGGGAAGGCTCAAACCAGTGACATAGACCTGTGCTGCTCGTTTCGCGTCACGTGTTGCTTTGGCAACAGCCGGAAGAGAAACCGAAGTGATTCCCCAGATGCCTTTGAGCTCAGCGTGGGCTGCCAAGGCTTCCGCAGTTTGTTCCTGGGCTCGCTGCCGATCCTCGTTAGGTGTCAGATGTGGCAGCAGTTTCATTTCCGGGTACTTTTCAGCAATGCGCTGTTTCATAAATTCGATCCACGTATTCTGATTTGACGCAGTAGCGGAACCGCTGACGATCAGGTAGTTGCCCGCCAGGGATTCACCTTTGGCTTGAATTCCCTCGGCCATGACGTCGACCAGTTTGTATCCGATTGCTTCATTCGGGGCCTGATTGACAAACACTGACCTGCCGGATTTGTCTGCGTTTGCGTCAGTATCCCAGGTTAAGGTGGTAACGCCCGCTCGTTGTGCGTCACGTAACGCTTCCGAGATACCCTCTGGATCAACGGGGGCGACCGCGATCACATCAAATCCGAGTGTTGTCCATTCACTGACTTGCTGGGCCTGGTCTTCAGACCGATCCAGATGCGGTCCATCGTAGGTTAACTCGATCCCAAGTTCCCTGGCAGCTTCTTCAGCGCCCTCACGTGTGGCTTCAAAATAGCCAATTCCGATGAGCTTTGGCATCATTCCGATACGTGGTCCGGATGAGGCGCTCTCCTGTGATCCGCTGCAGCCGAGCAAGGTACAGCAGGCTATGGCAATAATATGTACGCAGGCTCTAGTTCTGATGTTTCGTTTCATGTCGCTACCCGTGTGGTGTTTTGGTCTGTTACGTTTCGTCAAACGCCATTGAAACGAGAGGTGGTCTCTGTCGCAAGTGTCTGGGTGCGCACTACTCCTGCGTTTTGCTTCAGGTAGCTGCTTTGCCGCGTTGCAGATGCTGATTCCAGATCGCCACCAGGATCACCAGCAGCCCGATGACCACGAGCCGTGAGTTTGGGGTCAATAACGGAAAACGATAGCTCATGAAACGCAAGCCGATTTCAAGATGAGTGACAATTCCTATACCAATCAGGGTGCGGAGAACTCCCCCTTCACCGCCGGTAATAAGTGTGCCTCCAACGACGACACAAGCGATGACCTGAAGCTCGGTACCTCGAAATGCGTCCGGAATTGCGACGTTTTCATCGATGGCGTGCAGGATCGCTACCAACGCAGCTGCGCTACCGTTGAGCGTGTAGAGACACAGATCAAGTCGACGGTCGGGTACTGCCGCGAAACGGGCGGCAGTGCGATTGTCTCCGATTGCGTAACACCAACGGCCCGCACGCGTACAGTGAATCAAGATCCAGATTGCCAGCGCGATGAAAACAAAGCAAAAAAAATGCAGCGGAAAACCGGCAATGGTCTGCCAGTTTCGTAGACTGTCTGGGAACCCCGCGAAGCGTTCCCCACCGGAAAGCGTCATGGCCAGACCGCGATAAAATGCCATGGTCGCTAAGGTCGCGACCAAGGGAGACATACCAATGGCAACCAGGCCACCATTGAAAGCACCCACGCACAATCCACAGGCAGCGGTTGCTGCCAAGGCGGCTGCCAGGGGCCATTCCCATTGCAGAGTAATTCCCAATACCACTCCGCAGAGAGCCACCATCGAACCGACAGAAAGGTCGATGCCGCCACACAGAATCACAGCCGTCATGGTGAATGCGAGAATGCCGATTTCTGTCCAAGGCAACCAGACTTCCACCAAAGCCGCGGGACGCTGCACTTGTGAAAAGACAAGCGTCAGGCCAATAGCCAGCAGGCACACCGGGAACGCCAGAGTTATGCCGCGCCGCAGTTTACCTGTAGTGGAATCAATGCGGTTCATTGCGAATTCCGGCGACTCCAGGCAAAACGGACACGAGGCTGCAGGTACTGCCATCCCAAGTCGCACAGGACGGCGGCAAGAATCATCGCTCCCGTCAACAAGTCCACCTGCTCTCCGGGGATTCCCAAACGCACGATGGCGCTGGTGACGAGTCGTAATAGCAGTGCGCCGAGGATCACTCCCAGAACGGATCCTCGACCACCTTGAATCGAGACACCGCCGATGACTGCTACGGCGATCGCCCCCAATTCCCACCCGTTTCCCAGACGGGATTGCATTTGCCCGCTGATTGCCAGCTGTAACGCACCGGCTAAACCCGCCAGTCCCCCTCCGACAGCAAATGCCAGCAGCCAGGTCCTTGTTCCTGAGATCCCCACCAGACGCGCTGCGGTAGGACTGCTACCCAGGGCAAAGATGTGGCGCCCACTGCGCGTGTATTGCAACCAAATGTGTACGACGCAGACGAGGGCCGCGGTGGCGAGAACGGCGCCGCGAAACCCGGATTGTGGATCGATAGCCAAACGTGGAAAAAGCGGTGGCAGGCCGGTAGCCGGTCGACCTCCCAGTAGCATGATGACCAGGCCTCGGTAAATGGTCATGGTTCCTAGCGTGACGACAATTGGGTGTACGCGTCCGACCAGTGACAAGGCACCATTGGTCAGGCCACCTGCCATTCCCACGGCCGTAGCCAGCAGGATCGCTGCGGGGATGGTCAGAGTTGGTGCGTAGTCCAGGCGGAGTACAAATGCTGCGGAGGCCGCAGACAACGCCAATAACGACCCGATCGAAATATCAATGCCACCAGCGATAATGACACTGCTGGCTGCCAGCCCCAGAATGACCCAAACGGTCGCGTAGGTTAGTTGTAGCCAGGGGTCAAAATCCTTAGTGGTGGTCCAGAGCCAGCAAGCCAGTAATAAAACTACGCATGCCAGTCCCCATTGCGCGACCGGCACGCGTAATCCCAGTTTGCCGCGGGCGGACGTCTTTGATGTTGTGCCCAGATGTTGATTCGTGACCATTGGGAATGCGGCTTCTGCGACATCGGACGTGGACGCAGTAGCGGAGTCAAATTCACCTGAAACCCGGCCTTCTCGGAAAACAACGATGCGGTCGGCGTGTTCCATTACTTCTGGCAATTCGGAGCTGATCATCAGAATGGCATTACGTTGATCGGCCAGGTTGCGCAGTATCTGGTGGATTTCGTTCTTGGCACCGACGTCGACGCCACGAGTCGGCTCATCCAAGACTAGTATTTGCGGTGTGGTCAACAGTGAGCGTCCGACTACGATCTTTTGCTGGTTACCTCCCGACAATTGACTGATGGGCTGTTCGATTGAGCGATGGCGGACAGCCAACTGCTGAACCGTTTCAGCTGACGTCTGGCGTTCGCGGGCCAGTGATGCCAGCCCGTGCCGTGTCCAGCGTCGCAGGCTGGAAAGGACCAGATTAGCGCGTACCGCCAAATGGCGGCAAATGCCTTCGCGTAAGCGATCTTCGGGGACATAGGCAATCTTGGCTGCCAGCGCGTCTCGGGGATTTTTGATCGTATGCTCGACACCATCAACTGCGATGGTGCCGCTGATAGCTGGTGTGATGCCGAACAACGTCCGGGCAAATTCAGTCCTGCCCGATCCGACGAGTCCATACAATCCGACGATTTCACCAGGAGCAACTTCCAGATCGACTGGTTGCGAGCCGGACTGTCCACTCTGCAGGCCTTTGACTCTCAGGC
>CAZITS010000657.1:0-3883 GCA_964542185.1 uncultured Pirellulaceae bacterium | reverse complement strand
GGGCATTCTGACAGGCAAAGCCACGCCCACCGTACTGGGTGTGCTGCTGGCGCTCTACGCATTCGGCACCGGAAAGGCCGCCCTGATGCCGTTTCACCGCTGGCTGCCCGCGGCGATGGTAGCTCCCACACCGGTCAGTGCTTTGTTGCATGCCGTCGCCGTGGTCAAAGTCGGCGTCTTTACCGTTATGAAGATTTCCGTCTACACCTTCGGTACGAGTTTACTGCAGGAAACGGGAATCTCGCTGTGGTTGATGTACGTGGCCGGAGCCACCATCCTGATCGCCTCGCTGGTGGCCCTGACCAAAGACAATTTAAAAGCCCGCCTCGCCTATTCCACCATCAGCCAACTGTCCTACATCGTCCTGGGCGCCATGCTGGCCAATTCGTGGGGAGTGATCGGCGGCAGCATGCACATCGCCATGCATGCCTTTGGCAAGATTACGCTCTTCTTTTGCGCCGGCGCGATTTACGTCGCCGCACACAAAACCGAGATCAGCGACATGCGGGGGATCGGCCGGCGAATGCCGATCACACTGGCCGCGTTTTTGCTGGGGTCATTGAGTGTCATTGGCCTGCCACCCTTTGGCGGTTCCTGGAGCAAGTGGTTTCTGGCACTCGGTGCGGCGGACGCCCATCAGGTTCCCCTGGTGGCCGTCCTGATGATCAGCTCACTCTTGAATATCGCTTACCTGATGCCGATTGTAATTCGTGGCTATTTCTTCCCGGCAGCGGACGAACCCTCCCAGAGCAAAGTCAAAGAAGCCCCCTTACTGTGCGTGATTCCCCTCTGTTTGACCGCCGCCTGTGGTCTGGCCCTGTTCTTTTTCGCAGACACCATTTATGGCTGGATGCTGCCGATTGCCCCGCTTGTTGTGACCACCCCCTGAGCACGTGCCCATGAATGCCGAGAAGAACCACTGGCTCGATGATCCGGGCAACGTCAAGAAGATCGTTTACGCACTCTACATTTGCTGCGGACTGCTGCTGCTCCCCGATTTCCTGCCCTACAAGGAACATCTTCATTTACCGTTCGAGTTCTGGTGGGGATTCCATGGGTTCTACGGACTGATCGGCTGTGTCCTGCTGGTCCTGGCCGCCAAGGGGATGCGCGTCGTCCTCAAGCGGGAGGAGGACTACTATGATGGATAGTCTGCCTCCTGGCGCTATTTTGCTGGCCGGCGCAGTGCTGTTGCCCCTGCTGCGTGGCCGCGGCCAACAGGTGGCCCTGGTCACACTACCGGTGCTGAGTTTTGCGCACCTGCTGATGTTGAATCCCGGGACGTCACTGGAAATCAACGCCTTTGGCTGCCAACTGACACTCGTCCATGTCGATCGGCTGAGTTTTATCTGGGGCATTGTCTTTCACATTGCCGCCGTGGTGGGCGCGCTCTTCGCCCTGCACGTCAAAGACACCCTGCAGCACGTCTCGGCACTCGTCTACGTGGGCTCTGCCATCGCCGCGGTATTTGCCGGTGACCTCATAACGCTGTTTGTCTATTGGGAATTGACGGCCATCTCTTCGGTCTTCCTGATCTGGGCCAGTCGCAACGAACGCGCGTATCGAGCGGGCATGCGTTACTTGCTGGTGCAGGTGGGTTCGGGCGTACTGTTGCTGTCGGGCATCGTGCTGCACTACCAGGCCACCGGATCGGTCGATTTCAGGGGTCCCTTCTTCACGTCACCCGCTATCCTCAGCAGCTTTCCCTTCGGTGAACACGCCCTCGGACCGGTGTTGATTTTCCTGGCGTTCGGAATCAAAGCCGCCTTCCCCTTGTTGCACAACTGGTTGACCGACGCCTATCCCGAAGCCACCCCCACTGGCACCGTCTTTCTGAGTGCTTTCACCACCAAGCTGGCGATCTACACGCTGGCCCGCAGTTTTCCCGGAGTCGAGTGCCTGATCTGGATCGGTGCCGTCATGACCGCCTTTCCCATTTTCTTTGCCGTCATCGAAAATGACCTGCGGCGGGTCCTGGCCTACAGCCTCAACAATCAGCTGGGATTCATGGTCGTCGGCGTCGGGATCGGTACCGCGTTGTCGCTCAACGGCACCGTCTCCCATGCCTTTGCGCACATCCTCTACAAGAGCCTGCTCTTCATGTCGATGGGAGCGGTGCTCTACCGTACGGGCACCGTAAAGGGCTCCGAACTGGGCGGGCTGTACAAGTCGATGCCCTGGACCACGGGATTTTGCATCATCGGCGCAGCATCGATTTCCGCCTTCCCCCTGTTCAGCGGCTTTGTCACCAAATCGCTGATCGTCACCGCGGTGGCCGAAGAACACCACACCCTGGTCTTCCTCGCGCTGCTGTTTGCCTCGGCCGGAGTCTTCCATCACTCGGGCATCAAGATTCCGTTTTTCGCTTTTTTCGCACACGACTCCGGGATCCGCTGCAAAGAAGCGCCCTGGAACATGCTGCTGGCGATGGGGATCACCGCCGCGCTCTGCATCCTGATTGGCTGCTTCTACGCCCCTCTCTACGATTTACTGCCGTTTGCCAAGGGCGCTGATCAGACCGTCGTCCAGCTCCCCATGGGCAGCGACGCCGCAGCGCAAACTCCCTATACGGGTGAGCACTCCCCCTATACCGTGGATCACGTCATCCCCCAGTTCCAGCTGCTGATGTTCAGCGCCCTGGCCTTCACCCTGCTGGTCCGCAATGGGATCTACCCACCAGAACTGGCCTCGGTCAACCTCGATACCGACTGGGCCTACCGCCGGGCCTTCCCGGCGGCCATCGCCCGCACTCGCCAGGTAGCCGGCCGAATTCAGCAAGCGGGCCTGCTGGTTTTCCAGGCGCTCGCCCGACAACTGTTGGGCGCCATCCGCCAGCTACACGGACCGGCGGGTGCCTTGGCACGCACCTGGTCGATCGAGGCCATGCTGACCTGGTCCGCGGTCCTGCTGGCAGCCTACCTGCTGTTGTACTACCTCTCCTGAACCGATCTGCCTCTCCTGAACCGGTCTGCAGCGTTGCCCACGGTCTGCCCGGCTGCCGCGCGGCAGGTGGTGAATCCCAGCCAGCAGTTCACTGCGGTGGTCCGCGGTGGACCCGCCGCGGGCTGCGGGCCGCACGGCGAGTTCTGCGGAGCGTGCCACGCAGTAGCCGCCAGCCGCGTGGCCTGGCCGCCGGCCGGTCAGCCGCCGGCTGGGATGCGGCCAGGGGCAGTAACTTGAAATTAGGTAGCAGGCTGGCGGTGTAGTCCATGCGTGTATGGTGGGAAAGATTCCAGAACCCCTCGTAACGGTCGTCGTGTTCGTCGTAATCCAGTACCGACCAGGAGAGGCCGATCGTCTGTCCCTCTTCGAGTTGATGCAGGGCGCTGTACTTGGGACCGCGAAAACTGGCGTAATTGAACGGGGTAATCGAAAACTCCAGGTACAACTCGCCGGCCTCCTTGTAACCAAAGTCATAGCGGAAGGCATGTTCGGACCAGGGTTTCTCGATCAACCACTGTTGTTCTCCCCACACCCAGGCCCAGGCTTTGCCCTCCGCTGGCGGCGTGAAAATGTGGTAGTTCTGGGCCGTCGTACTCTTCAGACGCGCTTCGGTTTGTGCGTCCACATCGTCAAACGTGTGGTACCGACCACCGGAATGGTCCGCATCGACGACGACCTCAAAAATATCACCGCGCGCCAAATTAAAGTTATGCATGTCGTCATACACTTTGTAGAGAAAATAGAGGCGGTTGGTGTGCGGACTCCAGCCAACCTTCACCTCGACCGCCAGATCTTTCGGGTCGAGGTTCTGGCCCTTGCCCATCACCGTATCCATCAGATGTGAACCATCAATCGTGTACTTCGCCGGCACCATTTCCCAATCAGCCGGGTCGCCATCAATGGTGGGAAGCCGATCTGGGGGAAACTGAAAAACGTGATA